>NC_019749.1 GCF_000317575.1 Stanieria cyanosphaera PCC 7437
TTTATTTTTCTCTTAAGAAATCATCCATTACGAGCGAGATAGTATTACTTTAGATGAGATAAAATAACCAATTTTCAGATGAGCCAAATCTTTGCCATTGTCAATCAAAAAGGAGGCGCGGGCAAAACTACTACTGCCGTCCACTTTGCCTATTGGCTCTCTCAACAAGGTACTGTTCTAATGGTCGATGCCGATGCCCAACAGAGTAGTGCCACTTGGCTTGAAGAATTGAAGTTGCCTTGTGAGATCATCAATGAGCCTGATGAATTGTTTGACCGACTTCCCGAACTTGCCGAGAATTATGATTTTGTTATTGTCGATGGCCCGGCTAGTTTTAGTGAAACGACGAGAGTTATCTTAACTCGTGCCGATTTAGCCTTAATTCCTTGTAAACCAGCAGGTTTGGATATGCACAGCACCAACCGCGTTATCAGATTGATCAGACAAGCTAAAGATTTACGAGGAGGTTTACCCAAAGCTGCATTGTTTTTGAATCAAGCTAAAAAAGGTACTGTTTTACTTAGAGAAGCTAAAGTTGCTCTATCTAAAACTGGAATCGAATTACTCGATGCAGTTATTTACGATCGCTCTATAATTACGGACGCTCCGAGCCAGGGTCAAGTGGTATGGCAAATGAGCGGAGCTTCGGCAAAAGTCGCAGCAAGTGAATACGATCTACTTTTTCAAGAAACGAGTGAGGTATTAGATGGCAAGAACTAGAAAATCAGTAGAAGACTTTATCTTCAAAGGTGAAAAAAATGGTGCAGTACAGATAGTCTTTTTAACCGACCTCAAGCTTCCTGCCCTTCAACCACGACAGTATTTTGACGAAGCCAAGTTACAAGAGTTAGCACAAACGATTAAAAATCACGGAGTTTTAGAACCTTTATTAGTGCGCTCTCTACCTCGGCAAAATCAATATGAATTAGTGGCTGGAGGAAGACGCTATCGCGCTGCTGCTCTGGCAGGACTGACTGAAGTACCAGTTATCGTTCTCGAACTGAGCGACGAACAAGCTCTAGAAATCGCCATTGTCGAAAACCTCCAACGAGAAGATTTAAACCCAGTCGAGGAAACGGAGGGAATTCTTCATCTTCTAGCCCAAAGGCTCAAAACCACAGTCACAGAAGTCTCTCCGCTACTCCATCAAATTCAAAAACAGTTAAGAGGAAGGGCAGCCAATAACGTTATTGGCTCGGAAATAATCGAGCAAATTCAAGCTATTTTCGAGTCTCTAGGACTGATGGAATTAGATTCTTTTATCGGTAATCGCCTACCTCTTCTCAATCTCCCCGAAGATGTGTTAGAAGCTCTCAGAAGCGGACAGATCGAATACACTAAAGCTAAAGCGATCGCTACTCTCAAAGATGAAGAACTCAGAAAAGAATTACTCTCTGATGCGATTACCAACTCCCTCTCCCTGAGTCAGATCAAAGAGAAAGTAAATGCTCTCAAACCAGTCAAGCAGAAAGAAGAATTACAAAACCGCTTCGATGTAACCTACAAAATCGCCAAGAAATCAAAACAACTCTGGCAAGACCCAAAAAAGAGAAAGAAACTCGAATCTCTGCTATCTCAGTTAGAACAATTAATTGAATCTGAAGCTAAAAGTGAGGTAAGCAAAACTAAGGACGAATCAACTTCTGAAACCTCAACAGAAGAATCTAAGGAAGAAACGGGACTGACAGATGGGCAACTAGCAGAACTTTTGGGTGTCAGCAATCTTTTAATTAGTGATTATCGAGTTAAGGGACAAAAACCTAGAGGACAAGTTTTAGCTAAAGCATTAACCGAACAATGGGAAGTGAAAGGAGAGGTTTGGGTGCAGAAAAGTTAGAAAGCCACTTGAGAAATTGTTTATTAACGGGATTGAAACAAAATGGAATTTCAAGATATCAGTTCGATTAAAGGTTATCACGCTCACGTTTACTTCGACGAAGCGACGGTCGAACAAGCCAAAGCTTTGTGTGAAGAAGCGGGTAAATTATTTGGAGTCACTGTAGGTCGGATGCACCATAGAGCGATCGGCCCTCATCCATGTTGGAGTTGTCAGCTTGCTTTTAATCACGAGCAGCATACAGATTTACTAACTTGGCTAGCCTTAAACAGAAACGGTCTGACAGTATTGATTCACCCTTTATCTGGAAACGACCTAAAAGACCATACTGATTATGCCTCCTGGATGGGAGAACCACAGGCTTTGAAACTGAGCGTGCTTGAGTAGAGCGAACACAAAAAAACCTCGGCGCACATACCAAGGTTTATTAGAAGAAATCCAATAACTGTTGACGAGAGATTAAAAATTAAGCTCGTTAGCTGACTGCAAATGAAATTAAAACTACGGCTGTAATGAAGCTAGCAGCAATCGCGGCTTGTTTAAAATAGTTCTTTTGTTCCCACACTGTTGGATATTCTTGATAAGTCACTTTGGGTTCAACAGCGTAGTTATTAAGAGTTCCGTTGTCCAATTGAGTGGTGTACATAATTGTTTTTCCTATATTTTGTTCTTTATGTAAATTAATGTAACAATATTGTTTAGTTTTGTAAAGAACATCTTGACAAATAATTTTATATACTCTCTATAAGAATAGTTAATCGAATTAGAGCGAGCGCGCAAATTGCGAACAGATGGTATATGAACAGATTATTTATAGCAATCTATATCGATCTCGAAAACATACCGTGTAGTAAGTTTCAATTAAAAGCTTTAATCAAACAATTAGAATTAGAATCCAATGAAGGCAATAATTCTGCTATCAAGCCCGTTTTCTCGATTAAAAAAGCTTACGGTTTATTAGACTCTATTAATACCGATTTTAAAAAACAACTTTCAGAACTCGGATTTTACATGATTCATACGATCCGAATTGGTGAAAAGAAAAACCGAGCGGATTTGTTTATTAGTATTGACGCTTTCGAGTCTCTATATTTAGATAATCCCAAAATCAATCGCTATATATTTTTAACCAGCGATTCAGATTTTACTGTAATTGGAGAGAAGCTGAGAACTTATGGCAAAGATGTCTGGCTTGTCTGTAGAAAACAAGATAGAGAGCGAGCGATCTTGTCAAACGCCTTCGATAAATTGCTTTACTTAGAAGACTATTATGAATCCGAACGAGATGCCTTTCAAAAAACGGATAACATTGACGAACAAGAGAATGATGAACTTGCCAAAAAAGCTTTTCTTGAAGTACTCAAAACCATCGATCCAGATCGGCTTCCTTGTAATATTTCAGTCATACACGATCGCATGAAATTGTCAGATCCCGGACTCGATATGAGAAATACTAGCTTCAAAAGCTTTAAAACACTGGTTAATTTTTTCGAGGGACAAAAAACGATTGAAACTCAACCAGGAGAAGCCAATCGACCTTGGTTACTTGTTGCTATTCCTCGGGCTGATGAATAATTAATTTTAATTCATTACTTTTTTCTTTCTCTCAAAACCTTCAAGATCTCTTCAACTGGTACTTTCTTATTGTTCAGGGACAGTTTCAAAAAATCTCTTAGCGATCAAAATTTCTCTTTTGCTAAACAAACACCAAATAATAAACCAATGGCAGAAGAACATTTGCATAGTCAAAGTAAAGACTATAAAGTGCAAATTAGAATTACTTCTTCTGAGTGACAGGAGTAACTTCAACTTTTCCTGTTTGAGTACGAGTTACTTGCAGAAACATATCTGTCGTTTCCGCTTCCATCTTGGCAGCTATTTCAGGACAGGGTTTATTAGCATGATAGTTGGGAGCGACTGTTTCAACTTGCTGCCCTTCAACACTGACATTCAAGCGTCCATAGCGTAAGACAGTAGACATCCAAACCAACTCTTTCATAAATCGTTCAAAGCGTCGAATATAGGCTTCTTTTTCTGTATCGATAATTTTGCCCGACTCATCAAATAATTTGTTGACACTGCCAAAGTTGAGGTCGTAAAAAGTGGTTACTAAACCCAACTCACGCATTACAGGTAGTAAACTTTGAATTACTCGCGTCCCTCCAAACGGACTGGCAGAAACTCCACAAATTCCTATAGCCTTATGGATGTACTCTTCTAAATTGGTGTCGAGAACGTGCTTGAGCCAACCAGGGAAGCTGTGATTATATTCTGGAACGACGAGAATCAATCCATCTGCTCGTTCGCAAGTAGCAGCAAACTCAGGAGCTTTAATCTCTTGTCCCGCATCATCTATGGGAAAATGAAGCTGGCGAATGTCAATAAGTTCGGTTTCTACTCCACTCCACTGACTTACCTGCTCTTCTACAAACAAGGCGACAGGTTCGCTCATCCGACCTTGGCGAGTCGTGCCGAGAATCACTGGTATAAATAAGTTAGTCATAGATTTTCTTGGTTGACGACAACAGATAAGACGAAGGCGATCGCTATTTCTTAACCTCTAACAACTCCAAAATTATTCTCACTGGTTGTTTTTCATTATCCATCTTTTCTAATTTTTGCACTAATCGCTTGGGAATATATTTACTCTTTTTATCAATACACTCTCCTTCCCTCCACTCCTCATAGTGATACCAGTATTGCTTGTACTCTTTCCCACTGCGTTTGATGGGTTTGCATTCGATATAACCCGTACCGCATCCTTGTTTGCGCTTTTTATTACTGGGGGGTGTTAATTGTTCCCCCCTATTTATAGAATCTGACTCATTATTTTCATCACCAATTTGTACGTTTCCATCATCTAAAGTGTCGGACTGTTCCCCCCTACTTATGTCACCTCCCCCCAGTAAAAACAAAATATCTGTAATAGGTTTTTTAGATAATTCAGCGGATCGAACCTTATCTAGCAATCTAGTCGGAATGTATTTAGACCGCAGTTTTCCAGCCTCATCGCGGTAGCGATAGTAAAACTCTTCGTACTGCTTACCTCTTCTTGTAATAGTGCGATGGTATATATAGCCAGTTCCATCACCTTTGTTCCGTCTGGTTAAGGTAAGGGAATTTTTACTGGGGGGAGTTACCTTTTTAGTGGAGGGAATTTTATTTATCTGTCCACTACTTTTACTTTCAGGAAAATCTGGATAGACCAGCAGCTTGGAAACAGTAATAGTGGAATCATCTTCAGGAATGTAGACAATAAAGCGATCGCCTAAATCTTTCTGAATAAATCCCTTAAGTTCGGGTTGTTTGAATTGTTTGATAATGCAGGGAATAGAAAACTTCTTGGTTTGAGTTGATTCTCCTTTCTTTGATTCCGATTTTTCCCCTCTTTCTCCCCCCAGTAATTGAGGACACGTCTGTCGAACCAAGCTCGACAGCGTGAGCTGTCCGTTTTGAGATGACAGTTTTTCGGCAAATGATAGAAGTTCTTCTTGGAGTGTTATCGGCAATAGCCAATCGAATCCATCGGAAGAAATACCCGTAGCCGTGAGAGCAGAAAGTGAAGAGTGGGTCGGAATCGCTCTACCCAAATCGACACGTTCGCATTCAGCCAGAATGTCCGACAGTCCCAGAGTAGTCAAACACAATTCATTTTCCCTAACAATTTCTTTTCCTAACATAGCGATCGCCTCTTCGATAGGAAAATAGTTAAATTAGGTTGAGTAAGTCGGGATAGATTGAAGAGATTACACTCCTAATCCTTTCCCTCTGAGCAGAATTAGCTTGAGAAAAAGCAGCACGAAAATCTGGAAGTAGGATACCAATCAACCCAGAATTAGCAGCAATCTTTCTCGCCTGATGCTCTAAATAATCCAAAGTGATGAAATCATCAAAACAAAACTCTAAATCTTCATCACGGGGCGCATAAATGCCTGGGGAGACCCCAGGCGACGGCCCCTCCTCTGCCGTATCCTCTACCGTTACTTCTTCGGCTGGTGGTAAAAGTGGGCAGTTCATTCCAGAAATTAACTTCTCTGATTCGGGCAGCTTCTCTTCAATCCAATCTCTTTGATTGGGAGTCAGTTGAGTTACCTTTTGGGCTGATTCAGAAGCTCGTTCGACAGAAACATCAACCCTGTCTACAAACCAAGTCGGAACGGTAGGAGTTTTACCCTCTCGCTCCATCTGCTCCGATTGTTGCCTCAACGCTTCGATATTGCGCTTAAAGTCTCTCCAATAGAGTTCTGCTCGTTCTCGGTCACTTAAGATTTTTCCGACTCTAAATAGGGCTTGTTCTCTCGATTCTTGTGGATAGATTAATTTCTCTAGCAAGTACTCGACGAATTTGGGATAGGGTTTACCAGTACTCGCTTCCCATTCTTGTTTTTCCGAACTACCAATAGGTTTCTCTGCAATCCATTCTTCCCAATAGGTATGAGAGTGTCCCTGACGGACTTCGTTCATCACGTGAGCTACCAGAGCGGTAATATTTCTCGCCCTACCTACCCCAGACGCGATCGCAGCAGTTACATCTTTTCTAAATCTTTCACGCTGTTCTGGAGAACTCCAAAGAGCAAAGACTTCTTTACGTCTTGACTTAGTACCTTTGGGAGTTTTTTGTGGTTGGGTCGCAGTTGTATTTAGCTCCCGTTCATCTGGCTCAGAAGTATCCGTATCCTGACAATTAGTATCTTTGCTCTTAATGTTGATTTTTTCATCAACATCGCGGAAGACTTCTTCTTCTTTTAAGATTTGTTGACCTAGATCAGTTTCTTCTTCGAGAGTCTTGTTTACTTCATAAGTACCAATTAATGAGGACAAGCCGTCCGAGCCAAGCTCGGACGCTTGATATGTCCGTTCTTCTTGGTTTTCTTCTTGAATTTCTAATTTATTGTTTTGAGAAATTTTTCCCCCCGCTTGAGAGTGGGGTTTATTTGTAATGTTTTCTATGGAAGTTGTATTTGTAGTGTTTTTTGCACAGTCAGAATACTTAGTATCAAGAATTTCCTGTTTACTTAGTATTTGGGTTTTTTCAAATACGGGATTTTCAAGGCTAAGAGCTTCTTCCTGAGATAATTGGTAATTATCAGCCAACTCTTGTAATCTTTCAGTGTTCAAACTGTAATAATAAGTTTGATTTTTAGGATGCCAATAGGGATCGTCGTGTTTGATTTCGTGATGTTTGGTAAATAGTTTTTCCCGTCTGACAACTCTTAGTTCTACTAATTGGCTCATCAGCTTGCCCATTTGCCAGGGAGTAAGAGTGGGGAATACTTCAGAGATCCATTCTTTAATCGATTTGTAGATCCATCTCACGCCATCGATAACTTCTCCATAGCCTTTTAGCCCCCAGTAATGAAGCTGCTGTACGATTGAAGCTTTATTTTTGTCTCCCAGTAAAACGGCTAAAGAGTTAGAAACGGGGATAACATCAAACTTGACGGATAAACCTTCTATTTTGAGAACTGGAGTGTTAAAGGTAACTTGACGCATCACTCTTCACCTCCAGCATTGTTTGAATTTGAAATCGCTCTTCTTGCTAATTCAGATAATTTTTCGTAATCAAGTCGGTAGTAGTACGTTCGGTTTTTCGGTGAATAATTGTGACCGTGATGTTCTTTATAGAGATGTTTGCGCTCTAATACTCCCTTGTCTACCAGAGATGCCAAATAAGAACGCATTTTCCAATCAGAAGCTGTAGGGACGACTTCGGTAATCCAATCTTTAATCGATTTATCAAACCAAAATTTTTTGTCGATTTCGATTCCTCGACCATCTAGTGTCCAAGAATGTATTTGCTGGACGATAATAGCTTCTTCGTAACTTCCTAAAAGTGCCACTAGAGAATTGGAAACAGTTACAATGTCGAATTTGGTTTCTCGTCCCTCAACTCGTAAAATGCGATCGTGCGTGGAGATGGTATTCATTTTTCATCTCCTTTAACAATAATTTTATTTGCAACCTGAAAATTAGCTATAGCAGGGTTTTTGTCTATTTTAGAAGCGAGGTTTGAAAAAAATTTATCAATTTTTACCCAAAAAAATTTCTTTTCAGTCTTAGTTTGTGTCATAATTCTGGTGTGGGTTCAACCACAGAAAATTTATATAAAAAACCGCTCCACCTATTTCGATAGAGAAGGCGGTTGGTTTTTAAGAAAGCAGTTGTCATAACCGTCGGAAAGTCAGGCAACTGTTTCTGCTTTTCTATAGAGAAATTGTAAAACGATTGTGGTACTTATCCGCTTTTTGATCGCAACATTTTAAGATTGTTTAGATTTTTTCCCAATCAAGGGTATTTGAATAATAGTTAACCCATCGTTACTCGGACGCATTAGTAAGATTTTATGTAGAATTTATAACCTTGTAACATCTCTTTACAACAATGAAGATTATATTGGGGGCGGTCGATGAATGAAATTGATTGTAGTCGGGCGCGTGCCGAGATATGTGTAAAATAGTGCAAGATAGACCTCTAACCCTTGCTGTATATAGCTTTAAAATCATTCGCCTAAAAAAGTTGATATTTGACATCTATTTCATTGCCTAAAACATACCATTCTCGGCAAAGTTCAAACTTCAGAAGCACTATTTATTAATAGTTTCAGCTTTTAAAGATAAACATACTCAACGTTCTTTTTCGGCAATATTTTTTAAAATAGGCAAATCCAACAAATTATTTTTTATCAATCCTAAAGCTTGAAAAGCCTATTCTTTCGTCAAGAGCGATCGCAAAAATCAGAAAAATATCCCAATTGCTGAAACCTTTGCTGTATATAGCTTTAACAGCTATCTTGCACTATTTCGGGCATATCTCGGCTCTCTCCCTAATTGTTGAATTTCTTCTGATAGTTCTCAAAGTCTGATTGAAGTCGAGGCACGGTCGGGTCTCTCGACTATGTGCAATTGACTTGTTGAAGTTGTCATAATTTTTAATTCTTTGTTGTTGTTGTTTTGAGTTAATATTACGGCGTTCTCACGCATCCGAGCCAAGAGACGCTGCGCGTAGAGAACCGGATGTCGCCACCTCACGGACATCACGAGCGGGTGAACTTGGTTCACCCGACGTGTCCTCTATTTTTCGTAAAGATATAATCCCAATCCAAACCGTGCAGCACAGCGACGAAACGCCATGCTTTCGGCATTCGAGGAAGGATCGCCATAAGCGATTTCTTTTACCTCATAAGAATTATTATCTTTGTTGTATTTTTCTCGCTTGAGTTCTTCAGTTCCCGTTGCCTCGCGATAAACATTTCCCTCTGAGGTAGGAATAGTCAGACGACCCACTATGAATAAGCGATCGCGACTGATTAAAGTTTCTTTAATTTCCCAAGTCCAGCCAGGGGCGTACTTATCAAGGATTTTGTTACACGACCACCAAGGCAGATACAAAGCAAAACCTTTATCGGCGGGTAATTTCTTTAGCATGGTTGGGGGTAATTTGCGTTTGAACGCTTCTTGAATTTGAGCTAGCGACCATTCCCCAGGATGAGTCGGTGGTGTTAAGTCTAATTTTTGAGTTGGCATTGTTTTAGCTGTTGAAGATGTTTCGTTCAGCCACCGCTTAATTCTGGTTAGATGTTTGCAATGGCTTGAATATTGATTTATGCTGCTAGATATTCGTTTACAGCTTCATCGATCTTTTCAGAGATGCAATCTCGCTCTCCAAGCCTCTGAGCCATAATGAATTATTTCCTGGAATGAACTTGAATTGATGTTTGAAAGGTTTTGATGATAGGTGCAGTTCATTAATTAACTACACCTAACCGTTCATTTACGGGGTTCACAAGCCCCCGAATTCGATTTGGGGGACGACTCCTCACCAGCGAGGTGAATAGCCAGTTGAGTAATACTGGTAATCGTCGAAGTCTGCACCGAAATGTTTAGCTGTTTCAGATTCGGTTGAGTCGATGCCTCTGTTACCAGAGGACACCTCTCGTTCAAAACGTAGCGTGCAACTTTCACCGCACTACGCTCCTGATTACTGATTACTTGGTCTGATTTTTCAGCCGTTCAACCCTCACAAGACCGTGAATGGTTTTGTGCTGGTGACATTCTCGGTGTAGGGCTTCCAAGTTCTTTGGTTTCCAATTGTTATGGTTTCCATCGATATGGTGTAGTTCAACTGTGTCACCAGGGAGAAATTTAAGTTGACAAGCGTTACATTGGAACTTTTTGTTGTCCCCGTCCTACTTCCAGCTTCACTTTGGGTGTTATTTCACCCTCTGTGTGGATAGGTCTGGCGTATCGGCATCCCTGACCGTGGAGGAATTTAACCTCCTCATGACCGAAGTTACCCTTGCCTTATTTCGAGCAAAGCTCAGGCGTTGCAAGGACTCTAGGCTATGAATTTACCTAGAAACGAACCGCGCGACTAAATAATCCAACCCGAAAGCGTAAGAGTCTGCGTAGCGTTGCATTCCTCGAATTTTTATCTCAGCATCATATCCTTTGAGATATTTAGGTTTTCTAATTTCGCTCCAAGAACAGCGATAGAAAGTATTGATGGTTTTGAAATATCCAGATATTTCTGCTTCGCTACAGCCCAGGTAAACTAGAAAAGCTAGTTCTGTTTCGGTGGCATTTCCCCAACCATAGCGATCTTCTTTAGTAGCTTCGCAAATAGCCACATTTTCGCATAGTTGTGTGACTTTGAAGCTTCCCTTTGGGGAAACTTTTAAAACTAAATCGTTTAACATGATAAATACCTCGTTATTTGGGGTTAAGCCGAGGTTGGATACTTTGGTTCGTTTCTACCTCGGCTCTGATTTAAGAACAAATTTCTTTTTAAATCAACTATCAATACAATAGCATGGATACACGCAATTATACTGATAGTTATAAAAATTAATAGTAAGGATACTTGCTATATTGTTAATTAATAGCTAGTAACTGAATGCAGAGCAATGTCTAGACCTGGTGGCAATCCAGCTTTGACGGAACATCAATTTACAACAGATCGGGAAGAACCCTGCACTGCCAAATTACAAGTGCGTGTACCTCCCTCAATGCTTGATGAATTAAAGGAATATCAAAACTGGCAAGAAATTGTTAGGCAGGTTCTTGCAGAAGAACTTGTCAAGCTGAGGAAGCAGAAAGAAACAGGCAAGAAAAAGAAGCTCAAAAATACAAATAAGTAATTAAGTAATGCAGTAAGCATTTAAGTAATTGAAGAATTTTCAAGCTTTAAAAATCGACGTACTCCTGTAAAAAAGTAAGCAGTCTGTAATCGAAACAGCAAGCGAGAGATCGCGCTTTTAGCAAGGCAAAATTTCACCATTAGAAGGCAAAAAAGTTTCAGTATTTTCTAAATCAATTCGTCAATGCGAGCTAGTAAAACCCGTCATCCGAGTCTTTACCAACCTTGGATGAAGAATGCCTACGGCAATTCCTCGTGATTTTAAATCCACAGACAGCGATTTTCCAGCCATTGACAAAGCAACTTTCGACATTCGATAACCATAAGAACCACCAGAGGTATTATCGTCAATTGAACCCATACGGCTGGTCATCAAAATGACTTTTAAACCTGATTTTAAGTTATTTAATAAAGCCTGAGTTAACCTCAAAGGAGCGATCGCAATGGGACAAGCGATCGAATGTTTGGCAGCAGACTATATTGCTTTACCTAAGTAGTACATTTGTTTACTTCGTATATACGAGGTAAGTTTGTTTGCTTAACATTGCTTAATATCTGCGTATTATTTTTACTCAACTTTGTATTTATCAAAAAGCTTATAGCTTAGAGCTAGAGTGAAACTTTTTGACTCAATTAGTACATTCGTTCACTGGCTAAATAGCCAGTGAGAATTTTTTTACTCCTACAAACGCTTAAAATCGATCGCTTGTGCTTAAGCAAAAGAGGTTCAAAGGTTAATATAGAGGGATTGTTCAGTGCTTAAAAATTCTAATGACAGGAAGATACCAGGAAAAACCTCTTACACCGCGAGAATTAAAAGCAGCAAAAATGATGGCTCAAGGAGCGAGTCAGAGAGAGATTGCCAAAAAAAATTCCCATCTCTGCTTTTTCTCGATTGCTGCTTAATTTAATGGCATGAAACGAATAAGGCAAACGTAATCTATCCTTTAGTTCGCCCTACTACTGAAAATCCCATGCCACACTCAAGAGATAGCTACACGCCTCCTAGTTCTGATGAATCTCTCTATCGGATAATGAATTCGAGTTCGTGGATGTCTCGGAGTTTTAATGTCGAAGCAATGATATTAACGGAAGCTATGAATAATATTACTCAACCCCTTCCCAATCGCCAAGCCAATCCAAATAGAATTATCCATTGGGAAATAATTGCCAATCTCGTTCTAATCGGACTTGCTTTGGGAGTTCAATTCACAGATCGTTCTCATGTAGGACAAACTTCAGTCGAACTTTATCCTACCTCTCAGTATCGTTAGTGCGGTCGCACCGAGAGCGAAGCTATGATTGCTTTCTTTAATATTTAAACAGCATAAATTAACTCCTACCGACCTATTAATTATTGATAGATACAAAAGGAGGAGAACATGAAACCCTTAGTCTTACCTATCTTTTTAGAAACGAGTTTATCTGTCTTAACTTTTTGTAACTTTTAGACATTAATGGCGTAAAATCTTTAGAGTTATCTGGCGTAATTCAAACGCTTTCAACAGAGGTAATTACGTTCTAAATTGGCAAGAACAGAGTAGGACTCTAACATAACTAAACTCTCCCAACTACGAGGTTTAATTTCTAAAAAGTTTCCTGCCAGGATTTGTAGAGTAATATCTCTTTGCTGTAGTGTCTCTATAATATCTATGAAGTTCTGAATATCCAAACAGAGCGTGGAAGTGTCCCAAACAACTAAAATATCTCCCGCTCTAGCATATTCTAAAGCCAATATTAAATTTGACTGGTCATCTCCAGGACAATCGAGCAGATCGTTAAATATTGTTTGACAACCTGCTTTTTTTAAAGCAATGATTTGTTCGGAATTAGTATTATATTTCTGTCCTTTGAAACTGCAAACATAACCAATTTTCATCTCTCTCTAAATTGCTCCAATAACTAAACATTCCCTGGCAGCCTCAACCACTTCTGCTGTGATGCAGTTAAGCTCGTTAATTTTAATTACGCGCTGAATTTGGCGAAACAAACGATTCAGAAGGCGGAAATTACCATTAGTAATCCGAGCGATTACGCTTCGCGTAGCCTTCGGATCGCAGCAATGGCTTCTGCATCGGTAAAATCATTAGGATTCATCTTCAAATCCAATCTTTCCCAGTAATGAGCAAGCATAAACCGCATCTCCTCTTGGCTCAAAGCACGATACTGGTGGGCAAAGCCAACACGAGAATAAAGTTGAGGATATCGGGATAACTTCTTCTCCAATCCTGGCATTCCAATAAATATCAAGCCGATATTTCCAGCGTCGTAAATTTCTCGAAACTGCTCGATACCACTCATCTTCAAGCGTTCGGATTCATCCACAATAATCAACTCGCAAGAGCGATTAATGTAATCGTCACTAATAATCCAACTTTGTTTTTCAGGAGGTAAAAGTTCTTCATGAAAACGTCCCAACTGAGTTCGCATCATTAAAATTCTCTGCTTGATAACACGAGCGGGATTATACATCCTTACAAGGGTAGGTTTTTTACAAAGGGAGGAGTAAAAGCTCAGAAATAAGGTAAAAGTATTAAGAGAAGTAAATAGTATAGTTATCATGAGATGAAATTAAATCAACATCTCAAAGATTGGAAACAGATTGTCAGTCAAAAATTTCCAGACCTGAGTCTACCTCAAGTTTCTGGATTAGCAACCTGGAGTTTTGGAATGGTAATGACACAATCAAGCAGTCTGACTAAAGTTTCCACGTTAATTGCCAAAATCAATCAGGAGAAAGACAATACGGTACGCCAAAGATTGAAAGAATGGTACAAAGAAGAAACAGCCAAAGCCAAAACAGGGAATAAAAGAGTATCTCTGGAAGTAAAAGGCTGTTTTGCCTCATTACTAAAATGGATTGTCGATTTACTACCTCAAAGTAATCAAGAGTTACCAATGGCATTAGATGCCACCAGTATCGGTCAAAATTTTGTAGTTCTTTCAATCAATGTTTTATATCGAGGTAGTGCCATTCCTATAGCTTGGAAAGTGGTTAAAGGGACAGACAAAGGTAGTTGGAAACCGTACTGGAAAGAACTGTTTCAATCTCTCAACAATGTTGTGCCGACAGATTGGAAGGTAATCGTTAGTGCTGATAGAGGATTGTATGCTCCTTGGCTATACGAACAGATTGTGAAATTAGGTTGGCATCCGTTTTTACGAATTAATCACCAAGGTCAATATCGACGACAAAATTCATCTTTATGGTATTCTCTATCAACAGTTGTAACTGATGCTGGCGAGAGTTGGTCTGGACGAGTGACTTGCTTTAAAAGCAATCAGATTGATTGTACTCTTCTAGCTCGATGGGATGAGGGTTATACTGACCCTTGGTTAATTCTCACGGATTTAAAATCAACTGATGCTGATATTGGTTGGTATGGATTTCGCTCTTGGATTGAATGTTCCTATAGAGATGTCAAAAGTGATGGTTGGCAATGGCATAAAACTCGTCTTTTGAAAGCCGAGAGAGCCGAACGTCATTGGTTAGCAATGGCAGTGGCTATGCTGTGGATGGTTACTCTGGGTGGAGAACAGGAAATTTCCTCTAAGGATGAATTAATTGGCGATCGCTCTTTAGCTTTTGAACCCACTCCTACTCGTCAAATCTCTTGTTTTCTTAATGGTTTGTTAACTATAGTAGCGCGACTGCTCAATGGTCAGTCTGTCGCTCTTGGTCGTTTGCTTCCTTTCTCTTTCAATCACTTCAGCGATTTGGCTTTTTCTGATTCTTCGTAGATTGTAAAAAACCTACCCTTGTAAGGATTATACATCTCCCCTGTATAGAGTAAGGTATGGCACTCCTTAATTTCAGGGGGTAAAGGTAAATAGGGAAGATGAGTAGGAAGACGGTTTTCGAGAAAAAACCATTTGGCATAGTAACGAGCCGAAAGAGTTTTACCTACCCCTGGCGCACCGTAACATAAACCAATATATTTCTCTCTACGACAGGCATCGCAGAATTCAGCGAATCGTCGATATTCTTTGGTCAGAATAAAAGAGTTCTGTTCTTCTATAGCACTTGTATCATCAACGCATTTCTTGGGGATATTAGTCATTGTAATATCGCTTTAAAGCTGGCTTCTTAGGTTTATTGGTAGTGGTGGGTTGTTCTGGTTCAAAATGGGTATGAGAAGATTGTTTTTTATTACCCATTAAGGCATCAACAATGGATACTCGATCTTTAATCTGCTGCTTGAGTTGTTTGCGTCTTTGATTGCGAGCAGTCTGGATTTCTTTGAGGCTAACAGTTTCAGTAGATAGTTCGGGACAGATAGCACGACAGAGAAATTTATTTTGGTGATAAACTCTGATTTCTGTCAGATCTCTAGGGTCATAACGAATACTGACATCTTCCCCGATAAAGTTTGCCAGCAAAGAATCTGTATATCTCAAACCCTGGAATTTAATGCCATCTCGTCGAATGCGCCTCGTATCTTTGATAGTTAGCAGCAGCAGGTCTAGTTTTTCTAATGATTCTGGGAGTTGAGGGAGAAATCCTTTGCCATTCCAACGTTTCTGAGGAGCTTTTTTAGTTTGACTGTGTTCTGTTTGATGGTATTCAATGAGAAACCTTTCTAACTCAGAGTCAAGCTGGTTAAAATTTAGAACTGGATTGGGTGATTTGTGTCCTAATGGTGAGTATCCAGGCAATTTGGCGAGCAGTAGTTGATTAACAGTCCTAAAAAATCGTTCGATCTTGCCTCTGCCTCTAGGTTCGCCAATCGTAGAAAAGATAAGTCGGATTTTGAGGTCAAGACAAACCTGTTCTATGTGATGAGAAGTAAAATCGCTGCCGTGATCTGTATAAAGAATCTCTGGAATACCGCAGATATGCCAAGCAGGATTATTTTTACGCCAAATGCCTTGCTTTAGAGCCAGTGCTGTCTGTAAAGCGGAGGGAGCATCCAAGGAAATATAGTATCCAGCGATCGCTCTACTATAATCGTCCATAATCACCGTCAGCCAAGGTCTGACTGGCCGTTCTTTTTCGTCAAAGATCCAAATATCTAATAGAGTATGGTCTGCTTGCCAGATGGCATTAGGCTTTTCTGCATTATGGCGATGGAGTAAGTCAAAGGTTTGTTTGTAGGCTTTTGTTCCTTCGTGAGCCAGTGTCATTAAAGCTGGGTCGATCTGGCGGATAATTCCATAAACGGTTTCGTAAGAAGGAACAGTAATTCCAGAACTATTGCACCAATCTTTGACTCGACGATGAATGGTAGCTTTGGTCATGGCTGGCTTTTGTAAAGCCAATCCTTCAATTAGTTTTTTCACCTCGGCATTAATAACTTTATGAATACCGCTATCTTTGCGTTTGCTACGGCATAATCCTGCTAACCCTAGTTTTTTGTAATTTGCCACCCAACGTTGGGCAGTTCTTAAGGGGATACCAGCATCGGCGATCGCTCGACGGAGAGGAACGGAGTCTTCTAGATGAGGGCGCAGTATCTGGTAACGCTCCCAGACTATTGCTCTTGAGTTTTCGGGTAACTCACTAAGGTTTGGTAATGAATCACGAGTTGATTCAGACATTTGATAAACGGTAAATGGTGGAACGGTCTACATTGAAGGTTTTAGCTAACTCGGTTGCTGACTTACCTTCTTCTCTCAATTTGAGAATTAGTTCTTTTTGTTCTGGAGAGAGTTTTCTCGGACGACCAAATCTGATTCCTCTCTTCATGGCTGCTTCTCGTCCTACGCTAGTACGCTCGCGAATTAAGTCTCGCTCAAACTCGGCAATACCTGCAAAGACGGTCATAATCATTTTCCCTGCATGGCTCGTGGTATCTGCCCAAGGTTCGCCCAAAGAACAAAAAGCTGCTTTCTTTTCTCGTAGGGTTTCGACAATTTCTAGTAGGTGATGAGTTGAGCGAGCAAGACGATCTAATTTGCAAACTACCAAAGTGTCATCTTTACGGAGCTGATTTAGGAGCTTTTTTAATTCGGGACGAGATTTTTTCGCTCCTGAAATTTTCTCTTCAAAAATTTTTTCGCAACCATTTTCAATTAGCAAAGAAATTTGCGAATCGAGATTTTGGTCATTTGTACTCACGCGAGCATAACCGATTTTCAATTTTGGGATCTCCCTTGGTCAAATTCGTCGCAAAACATAGTGCATAAATTAGCACCTTTTACCACTAACATTTGCAACAACTAAAACCCAATCAAACCGCGAGCGTGAATTTTGTGGCAAAACTTGAAACTTTTGCGACAGCCTAACTCAATTATTTTACAGCAGTTATTTTATATTGCGCCAAATAGCTCTAAAGATTTTACGCCACTAATGTTTGAAAGTTACAAAAAAATCAAATATGGAAAAATATTTCCAAAAAAGTAAATGCTTTATCCAAGATATGTCATTGAGAGTTCGCCTAAATCGCGAATGAACTTATGTTAAAAGTATAACTTTTGTCTAAAAGCTGATTTTAGAATTGATTACATTGTCTGTAATAAGTTTAGTTCGATAACATTATTTTATTTGTTCAACGAAACGATAATTTTTTTAGATCCACATTCTTCAGTTGCCTGTAACCTATGCCGTCCAAAGTTACTCTCAAGCTCGCCGAAGGCAAACTAAACCAAAAACAGTTTACATTTGATTCTCGTACTGCTTGTATTATTGGCAGGGCAGAGGATTGTAATATACAAATACCTAACGATAAGCATCATTCTCGAATTTCTCGCTATCATTGTTTATTAGATATCAATCCTCCTGAGATTCGCATTCGTGATTTTGGCAGTCGTAACGGAACTATTGTCAATGGTGAGTGTATTGGTAAGCGAGAAGAAAATCAAACTCCAGAAGAAGCTGCAAAATTGAATTTAAGAGAACACGATCTTCAAGATGGCGATCGCATTCAGCTAGATCGTACAGTATTTGTGGTAGCAATCGAATCAGAGTCAAAAGTCTCGCCGATCTGTTCTCCAACTTTTCACATACCATTAGTAGCAGATGTACCTTCTCAAATAAAATTTAATTTAGACGATAACCTAGGTTCTCTCAAGGGCTATACCAAAATAAAACTATTGGGCAAAGGAGGTTTTGGTGAGGTATATCTAGCCCGTAAAGATGTTACAGGGGAATTGGTAGCCCTGAAATTAATGCTTCCTCAAGTAGCCGTTATGCCCACCATGAAAGAAAGGTTTTTGAGAGAAGCCAGAAACACTAAGCTTTTAAACCATCCCAATCTAGTTAAACTCGAAGACTATTGTTTTACCGATGGTATATTTTTCTTCACGATGGAATTTTGTGACAGGGGTTCGGTAATCGATCTGATGAAAAAGCGTGGGGGAAAATTATCGACCGAAGAAGCAACAGATATTATCTTGCAAGTATTGGATGGTTTACACTATGCCCATACAGAAAAAGGTATAGTTCACCGCGATATCAAACCTGGAAACATATTTTTGACGGTTGAAGAGAGAAAACTTGTTGCCAAATTGGGAGATTACGGATTAGCCAAAGCTTTCGATCTGGCGGGTTTAAGCGGACTATCTATAACTGGCAAAGAAATGGGTACGCCTAAATTTATGCCCCGTCAACAAGTTTTAGATTTCAAATACTCTCAACCCGATGTGGATGTTTGGGCTGTGGCTGCAACACTTTATTGTATGCTGACCTTAGAATGTCCGAGAAATTTTGAGGGGATCGAACCTTGGTTTGCTATTTTAACCAGACAGCCTATTCCCATTAGAAAACGAGATGCTTCTATTCCCAAACCTTTAGCAGAATTAATTGATTTGGCTTTAATGGATAAATCCGAATTACATTTCAAAAGTGCGATTGCGTTTAAAAATGCTTTGTTAAGTGTAATTTAGTTGCTCACAATCAAAACTAACCAATTTATAGCTTGATAAGAGTTAAACTAATCTGTGACCAAAAGACTAAATTATATTTAATTAAGATCGGGTGTTTTTTTTCGGAGTATCTTTATATTTTTCAATAAAATCTGAAATATCTAGTCAAATTCTGCTACGCATCGAAAACCAACATCATCATAGCCCGATTGATTTGAAAAATAAGCAGATGATCTATAAAAGCGACTAGCAGAACGACAAAGCTCAGGTTCTGTCTTGTTGCTACCTCCACGCACAATTTTATTAAATACAAAAAACCAGTTATTTGCATTATTGTTTGTCGAATTTGTCCAAGCACTACCATCTTTAGGAATATTTTCATAATTATCATGATAGTTATCAGCACACCATTCCCAAACATTACCGTGCATCTCATACAAGCCAAAAGCATTAGGAGGATAAGAAGCAAAAATATTTGAAATATCTTTCTTATCTTGTCTTGGCTCCTTAGCATAAGTTTTACTGCTATCATAGTTAGCTAGCTCTGGAGTTAGAGTTTCACCAAAACAAAAGGGTGTAGTCGTTCCAGCCCGACAAGCGTACTCCCATTCTGCCTCTGTTGGTAATCTAAATTTTCTTCCAGTATGCTTTGATAATCTGGCGCAAAATTCAACTGCATCATACCAAGAAACGTTGGTTATACTACTACTAAGTTTAAAAAAATAGAAATTCAAATAATCAAAATTTACAATAGAAACAGGCTTTAAATCTTTCTCTACTTTGGGTAGTTGTACTACTGCGTTCCATTGTTTTTTAGTCACTGGATATTTACCCATGTAAAATCCAGAGATTTTAATTTTTTGTTGTGGTCTTTCGTCTTCTTTACTTCCTTTTTCAGTTTGAGGAGAACCTATTGTAAAATCACCACCAGGAATATAAACCATATCTATACTAATATTTTCAGTAAAATATTCAAGTTTTGGCTGCTTCCAGAATTCATCAGTTAATGATAATGATTGCTTTTCTTTCTCTTGTTGAGGATTATAATAGAAGTTTTTAACTTTGATTTTTCCAATTTCTTTTGTAAAATATTGAGCTATTTTTTTCTTCTGAGAAATTTCTTCGCCTTTATCATTTACGGTAATAACATCAAACTCAAATTCTTTTAAGGCTTGGTTAGAAAGATTGGATGAGGGATAAGAGTTAATTTCTGAAGAAGGATTTTTTATTAGATAAGAATCTAGTACAGAAATATCGATAGGTTTATCTCGATCTTCTGACTGCAAATATTTATATAAACAAAGTCCACTTGTTCCTAGTACACCCAAAGTGCCAAAACCAGCCCATTTAAGCCATTTTCTTCGCGTTAACTTAATATTTGGTGGATTTTGTTCTGGTACTGGTGGCACAGGAGGATTTAATAAGTTTAGCCATTGCTGCATGGAAAGCAGGCGATTGCTCTCTTCAAACTTCATGCCTTTAATAATAGCTGTATTAAGATAATCCTCAAGATCGGGATTAAACTTATTTGGTGGTTCTAATTTTCGTCTCTTGTCTCTATGACAATAATAAAACCAGCTATGACCTAAAGATTTTTGATGTTTTTTGGGATATCCCGTAACTAGATAATATAGAGTAGCAGCCAAAGAATATAAATCTGTATTTAAATTTTTTCTTACTATTGAGGCTTTTGGTGGCTGGTAAAAAGGATTACCAGATAGAGCGAAATTTGCAGCTACCTTGAAGTCTATTAAGATAGCTGTATCATCTAAAGAACTAATAACTATATTACTGGGATGAATATCTCGATGATAAATGTTGTTTTTATGACAGGTAATTATTTCCTTAGCAATTTGTTTGATATATTCAATAGCTTTTGTTTGCGAAAGCTTACCTTGATTTTTTACTAATCTATATAAATTCTCTCCCTCAATAAAATCCGTTACTAAATAAAAGACTCCGTATTCTTCAAAGGAATCTCGATAACGGACAATATTAAGATGTTTATCTTTTAGTCGTTTTAATAATTGAGCTTCATTTTTTAAACAAAAATTCGCTTTTTCTACCTGAGAAGAATTTTGATTGTTTGAATCGACTGTTTTAATTACCACCAGAGTATTTGTTTTAGTTTCTGTGGCTCGAAAAACAAGATTATTAGCAACGTTAGGATTATAAGCTTCTTCTTCACCCAAACAGTCTTTCTTAATATCTCGCTCAATACGATACAAACCATTTTGCAGATATTTTCCCGATAATAAATCTAACCATTCTTGTACCGTTTGAGGGCGATCGCTTGGTTCAATCGCCATTCCTTTAAGAATAGCTGCATTAGTGCGATCGCTAATCTTGGGATTAAGTTGCTGTGGAGGTTTAAAATTATTTGGACTTAGTTTCCTTATTGGAGCAGTCATGGGCAAATCACCCGTTAGCAACCTGTATAGGGTTGCTGCTAAAGCATAAACATCAGTCCAAGCACCGACTCTGTACTGATTTCTATCTAGATTAAGATGTTTGACAAAAGAATCTAAATCGTATTGCTCTAAAGGAGCAAAGTGTTCTGTTAACTTACTATCCATTGTCAAAGACTGTTCGGGATCGAACTCTCTAGCTAAACCAAAGTCAATTAACACTGGAGATGATAGATTGCAGTTACGCAACATGATATTGCTAGGCTTGATGTCACGATGTACGTACCTATTTTGGTGAATATAAGTTAAAGCTTCTCCTACTCTGGTAATTAGAGCGATCGCATCAATTTCCGATATTTCTTTGTTTTCTTCAAAATACTCTTCTAAGTTCTGCCCTTCGATGAACTCCATCACCATACACCAGAGTTCATTTTTTTCTTCTATCTCTTCAGTGAATCCTTTGGGGTAAATTTTGACAATATTAGGCTGCTTGAAACCAGCCAATGTATGGGCTTCATTAAGAAAATCATCTTTTATTTGACGAAAGTTCCTTTTATTTCGGGCTATGTCGTTAAGTGTTTTAATGACAAATAATTGGCGATCGCGAGTTCTAGCTACTTTATATGTAATACCAAAACCACCGCTACCTAAAGGTTTTTCACCGACAACAACAAATTTGCCGTTATTGAGTTGTTTGCCTTTTCCCCAAACCATTGACTCTGAGATGATTTCAGCACGATTAATTTATAGTACCAGATGTCTATCTAAAGTAATGCTTAAAACTCTTGGAACAGTAGTTTGAATTGTCTGCTTCAGCCACAGCAGATAATATAGTTACCACCATTTTTGCCATTGTGCCTTCGGTGCTGATATCCTCATTGAGGAAACGGACAGCTATCCCCAAACTATAGAACTCTTTAATCAGGTCGATCGTATTGGCGGTATCTCTGCCCATGCGATCGAGTTTAGTCTAAATATCATATCCTCTTTTTCTACTTTGACTTTGAGAAGTTCTAACCCATTACTATTACGAAAAATCCATAACTAAAACTTGCGCTTTCTAATTTGCTAAGAGTTCACTTTAACGTCCCTTAAAGAACGCATCCGCACTGCTCAGGTTCGGGCAGCTTTGGCAGTTAACAAAGAACTGGTGGGAGTTTGAGTATTATTCGTACAGAAAGTTACGCTAAGAACTGTACCAATTAAACCATCTGAAAATCAGATACCTGAAACCCTTGAAATCTCGTTGAAAATTTCTGTACCAAATAGACCTTAGTTAAACTATACCAGTTTTTTCGATACAAAAGTTTACAAAACGCAGCTTCTAAAACCATTACTGTGACTGAATTACAGCCTTAGAGTAAGTTACTGTACACTTGCTACTCAAAGGCGTAAAACCCCAAATAAGCTTTTTATTTGTTTTTACAGCAATCTGATTTATTTTGAGCGAACCTCTCGATATTTTCAAAGTATAGCTTGTATTAAATCGGGAGCTAAAACATGAATTCTACTCACACACAAATTCGCCGTTACCTATCAGTTCCATTGACTTTAACCTTATTAGGTTTAACTGTTATTACTCCACTTCAAACTCTAGCAGAAACTGCTTTAAATCGGCAGCAAGAATACGATACCGAACGATCTGGAAAGCAAAAGCATTTTGATGGGAACACACTAATTAGTGTTTGGTACGAAAGTAACAATTGGAGTATAGATCGCCGTTATCAGATTGAGTCGGAGATCGAACTAGAAGAACCGCTCGACTGGGACAAGATCGAAGTAAATCTAGACCGAGATTTTTCGCTCGTTTCATCTCCTGAAATTTAATCGTTCGTCGTAGGAACATGGCGATCGCTACTTTTCTTGATTAGTTCTCGCGTACTCGGACACGAAGTACGTCAAAGAAGAGCGAGGCACGGAGCGATCGCTTTGTCTGAAGTTTATTGAAAATTGTCATACGGAAAATGAAAAAATCAAGATTGATTGTAATTTCTTGTTTAATAGCATTAGGAACGGGAAATCTAACTAGAGCAGAAACAATCGATATCGATCCCAATCATCATGGAAAAATATGTATTTTGGGTTTGGCAGAAAAACCCATACCATCACTAAAATTAAATTGGGGGATGTGGCAAGCATCGTTGCCAGATTATGATTTACAAAACTCGAACTTTTCACACTCACAATTATTAGCTCTAGAATTTAATACTTACGGTTTCAATCCACCAAGTTTATCCATAGAAGGATTGAAAAACCTCAAGTTAACTCACGACTCCTGTGAAGCTTCCAATCGCTATCAAGTAATATTTACTGGCGATTGGAACTGGAAATCCTAATTATGGTAATTGATAAAAATTTTTGCATATATAGCATCTGATTTGAATTATTCTGGCAACAAGGAAGCAGGTGCAAATATTTTCTTCCCATCCAAATATACTTCTTGAGTAACTAATAACACTCCTAAATTAGCTTCTTTGTCGTATACATAGTTATAGGGTAGGTCTACAGGACGACCGTATGTACATTCAATAACATATTGGTTACGTCGTCTATCTGTATACTTTCTTTGGTAACAAGTGGCAATAACTTTTAGGCAACGAAGTTCGAGATCGTATTGATAGGGAAGCTCTTCTGGAGGAGAAAAATGAAGTTTGAGTCTCGGATCGAGGTTTCTCAAATGAAATAACCTAGGAAAATTTAGATAACGAGGCGGTAATAAAAACTCTAGATAATTAGGATTGAATTGTTCGACAACCTCTCGGCGATATTGTCCATTATCCAAATAATACCTGTAGGGTAAGGGATCGGCTTTTGCCCATCCAGCAGCCCGAATTTCATAAAATTCTTGAGAATAAGAATCGTAGGGGTAGGTGCTTTCAAAATCTAGAACAAACAGAATTAATTTTACTTCCCTTTTATTGTTAAAGTAAAAACACATAGCTTCAAGTTTATAGGGAAGTTCCCAAGGTCTAGCTAAATTCTGACAAGATTCTTGGTTGTCGCACGATTCCTCATTTTTGGATAATTCACTGCACAACAGACCGATAGGACAATTATTCATCACTCACAATTCAAGTATTTCAAAATGAATAAAAAGTAGGGCGGATGTTACCGCCCACAAGTTAATTTTTGGTTTAATTAAGCTGCCAAATCTTCGGAAGAGACAACCTCAAATTCTTTGTAGAAAACGCGCCAATTTTTATCTTGCAACTGTTCCCATACTTGTCCTAAATGATTACCCTGCCATTCCAAAGCAGGATTACTGGGATCGGGATTGAATGAAGATAGAGGCAGAGGTTTGTCTACTACTATTCCCAGATATTCTTCTCGACCAACTGCATCAAATTCAATATCTTCGCACATTGCTCCCTTTTGTGGCATGATGATAACTTCGTCTAGTAACTGGCAGTTAGGTGCAAATGCCTGAGAAGGTGCAATTAAATATTTAGTTATATTACCTCGAGTATCGACTCCACGATTGAAGAGATAAAGATAACTACCCAAACAATCAAGCTCGATCTTCAAATTTAATGGGGTGTTGATAGGAATAGTTTCTTGAGATGCGGGTTCGGGAATTACTATTCCCATTGTTCCGCATTCTGAAGGATTAAATTGAATCCATTGAGAATTATGCTGTGCGACTTGTTTCCAACTTTCCCAAAGATAATCTTGTTGCCAGCGAAGATATTTAACTTTCCATAACCATTCATAAACAACTTGCCAAGGATATGCTTGTCCATATCGTTTTCTGCCGTTGGGATTATTATTGCCTAGCCCAAGCAGTTCTCTAATCTTATTATCATATTGGGTTAATTCGTCTTCATAGGTGTGATAGAGCTTTTTAATAACTTCCTTAATATTTTGATTAATCCCTCCGACGTAATCTCCGCCTAGAGTATCACTAAGCTCTTTGCCTATCTCTATATTTTGTAGAGAATAGTTACTAGGATCGAATCGATACATAAATGTATAACCCTGGATTTCCGACGGCGAGTTACTCGGCAAAATCTCTTGAATTACGCTTTTTTGAAAAATATATGGCAGTGAATATAGCCGTAGAGACATTGATTAATCCTTTGAATTAAAAAAACATTCATTTTACAATAACTTGAATTGGCTAATAATAAGCACTTTTATTTTATTTTATTAGTATTTATTTTCGTTTATTTGTATATAGCTTTTTTAATAGTTCTAATCTAAAAATAAACAATTTTTAAAGATAAACTCATGTATATCAATTATTTTATCGCTAAAAATATATTTCAAATATTTTGATATAAATTGATTTTTTTTATTTTGAGAGAATAATAATTTGAAATTAGCAAGAAAAACAAGCTTGCTAATTCCTAGTAATTCCAATCGAGAATTGAACTAGAAAGCAACAGTTAGGGTTTACCAAAAGGTAAAAATTGTTTTCTATCTAACTCATTAGGATTACTAGCAAAATCGAACATAGCTTGTAAGTTTCTTGAGATTACTAAATTAAATACGATCTGGAAAAACTAATGAATACAACTTTCAAATCTGCGAAAACTGCTTTACTCGTGGCTATGTCTCTAGGTATTGGAATGACTGGAACTAGTGTCTGGGCAAACGACAGTGCCAATATTCAAGACTCTTACGAAGTCAATACTATCGAAGGAGAAAGAAATACTTCGGTTCAAACCAGCACTCAACAAAACCGCGATTTTCGTAATGGTTATACCACTGGTAATAGTGGTAGTTCTCAAACTAATACTCAAGATGGTTTGATTCGTGGCTATGGTAATTACAACCGTCAGAATAACGAACAGCGTAGCACTACTATCCGTAGCGATCGCTAATCGGTCAAATTAGTTTTCCTCACTCCATATCAAATACCCGCACGCTATGAGATGTGTGGGTTTCCTTCCCTTATTTGTTCGTTTGATGAAAGATGAAAATTTCTAAATTGAAAGCCTTTGTAGGTATTTCCTTACTATCTTCCGTTGGTTTGGCTGCGGTTAATATTTCTCCCGCTACAGCTAATGATTGGGTATCTCAAGTACAAGCACAATTAATTATGGCAGCAGCAGCAGTAGGATTAGGAGGATATCAACCAATTAATACTCCAAAAATCGGTCAACTGCGAGATAATACTCAAACAAGTCTCAGTATTAACTTAAGAAGTGGTGCTACTTACGGTTTTGTCGGTGTCTGCGATGCAGACTGTGGCGATTTAGATTTAAAACTGTTGGATAGTAGCGGTAATGTCATCGATAGTGACGTGGAATATGACGATCATCCGATGGTTAGTGTAACTCCTATTTTTAGCGATCGCTATACAGTTCAGGTGGGTATGCCCAGTTGCAGTGCTAGTTTTTGCTATTACGGTGTAGGTGCATTTGGGAAATAGAAGCCATGAACGATAATTACTTTTCTGCTGTTAATTCCAGAGAGATTACTTCTCAATCTAACTATTGCTTTGCATCTACCAAAGAGTTTCCCTTGTTTTCGATCTATCCTTTCCGTCAGCTAGAAATAGCAGGACAAATATACTTGTTGAGTATTATTCCTCAAAATGATGCTTGGCGGTTTCAACTACAAAATAAAACCGCTTCGGGTTTGATTCCTGGGGGGTTTAAGTTGAGGGTGCTGACGGAAACGGGAGACTCTTTTCCTCAAAATGAAGCTGTAGCGAGAAAAGCTGTAGACAGGCTTTATGTGGATGTGCATTTGGTGACAGGTTCGGCTTTGACTTGGGAAATCGAGCCGATTCCCGAAGGCTATCAAAGAGAAATCTTAATTTTTTAGAAGGATTAGGTACATGGTTATTGTGTTTCAACAATACTTATTCTTGGTGCAAAAATTAACTTAATTGAATTATTTGAGATAAAAATGGCATTTTCTACAGAAAACAATTCTAGATTTAGCAAATCTTTAGTTGCTGCGCGATTGATGTTGGGGTTATCTGCATCTTTGTTATTTTTGCCGATGGAGAAAGCTTTAGCAGATCCACCATATTCTAACTCAAGCTTAGTAGTTTTATCTGTTAGTAATGAAGAATGTAAAGCTAGAGCTATTAATGCAGCAAATGCAGTATTAAGTAATGTTAAAACTCCATCAGAAAATAGCATAGCTTTTCAATTACTTGGTAATACCGCAGAAACATCAGTTGCAATTCATTGTATTGAAAGCTCAGATAGAACCGTAGCCATAGTAACAGCAAGTTCAAAATATGAGTCTCTACATGGTGAAGCAAAATCAGTTGTAACACGAATTACAAATTTTCTTAAAAATGGTCTTTAAAGTGTATTTTTTAGAATAATGTCTTATCCAGTAAATTCTAACGAAAAAGAAACAAACACTGGCAAACTTTGGATTGTTTTAGTTGGTGTCAATACTTATCAAGACAAGACAATTTCTACCCTCAATTATTGTGCTAATGATTGTCGAGAATTAGCAGAAGTATTAACAATAGCGAATCAAAACCAGCAGACAGAAATTATTGCTCTTTACGATGGTGGAGAGAAAAAACCTACTAGAAATGAAGTAATTAGCAGTATTAGAAAGTTTGGTTCTGCAAAACCCGAAAATACAATTTTATTTTATTTTTCGGGACACGGTTATTTAAATTCTAATAATCGACCAGTTTTTTGTGTTGCAGATACTCAAATAGAAAATTTAACAGAAACATCAATTTCCTTAGATTTTATATTGAGGGAAATAAAAAATTCTCAAGCACAAAATCAACTTATTTGGTTAGATGCCTGTCAATCTGTAGACTCTGAAAATAATGAAACAAATCAAAATCTAACTGGTCAACTCTTAGAAATATTAAACGAGCGAGCCGTAGACAGTCAAGAAAGTACTAACTTTTATGTAATTCTTTCGTGTGATAAAAAAGAAAAATCAATTCAAATTAAATCTTTGAAGCATAGTTTATTTACCTACTTTTTGATTCAAGGATTACAAGGTAAAGCTGCCAATGATAAAGGTGAAATTGAAGTAGATCAATTGTATTTTTATGTACTCGAACGAGTCAAAAACTATCTCAAGTATCAAAAGAATAAAAACGATCGAATTATAAATAACTCCGAACAAAAATCAGTAGAGGAGAGCCAAACTACAAAAGCGATGGTTCGCTCAACATCGTATAATCTACTCAATATAAAGCTATGTGATGAAAAGTCTCAAACTCCTAGTCGTATTACGAGTGGATCGAGAAAATTAATTATTGGTTTGGCAACTCCTCCTCATGCTAGAAAAGCTTTGATTGTCGATAGTTTGTGGAATGCGATCGCGAATATCAATCTGTGTAAAATTCTACAGACTAGAGGTGGTTTTGAAGTTGATTATCGTTATTTAAAAGAGCAAGAAAACTATAACGTTCGAGATACTATTGATAGTTATTTACAAGATAATGATACTAAAACCGTCTTATTATATTTAGCAGTAAATATTAATTCAACATCCGAACCAGAATTAGTTTTTGATGCGGAAAATAAGATAAGTTTAAACTGGTTAGCTCAACAGTTACAAACTTCTGTTGTTAGAGAAATTGTTATTATTATTGATCGCCTGGAAATTCAAAACCCATTAAATTTAAGTAAAACTTTAAACCCAAATAAAAATAAATCGATTTGTCTGATTACTGCTACCACCGTTGAACCTAGTCAGAGAAAATTTATTCAGCAATTAATAACCATTTTAAAAGGGGTTAAGGAAACAGAATTTTGGGCATCGGAATTAATTACCCAGCTACAAAAATGGAGTAGAAAAAAAACTAATATTAACTTAGATTGTTGGCTATCTGGTACGACAGAAGTAATGGAAATATTGTTACCAGAAGTACAGCGATCTAATAATAGAGTTTTTGAAATAGATATCTGTCCTTTTAAGAGTTTAAAATCTTTTGATGTTGATGACGCTTACTTTTTTCACGGTAGAGAAGCATTAATTCAAGAAATTCTTGATAAGTTACAATCTACCTCTTTTTTAGCAGTAGTAGGTGCATCGGGGAGTGGTAAATCTTCAGTAGTTAAAGCGGGTGTTGTTCCTCAATTAATTAGTCAGGGATTATATATTTCCGAACAAGAACAATTTCAAAGTTGTAAAACCTGGATAATTCGCCCGACAGATTTATTACAACCACAAAATGATAATATTCTTGCTGCTTTAGCTAGCCAATTACAACCCGATAATCGAGAACTACAATCAATATCTGTATTAGTAATCGACCAATTTGAAGAATTGTTTACCGCCTCAGTAATAGATAGAAACAATTTTCTCGATCTGATTATCGGTGCAATCTCACAAACAGGCGATCGCTTTAAAGTCATTATTACTCTGCGAGATGACTTTCTGCAAGAATGCTTGGCAATGAGTCAATTAGCTCATTTAATCGCTCAAAACAACGTTTTAGTGCCATCTTGCCTTGATGAAGAAGATTATCGTCAGATTATTACCCAACCTGCCAAAAAAGTTGGTTTGGAAGTAGAATTTGAGTTGGTTAATCTTCTCTTACAAGAACTAGAAGCTGGAAGTTTACCCCTATTGCAGTTTGTTTTAGAAGATTTGTATATTAAACGCAAAGATGGAACTTTAACTTTAGCCATTTATCAGCAAGAAATTGGTGAATTAAGGAGCATTCTGGGTCAAAAAGCTCAAGAAACCTACAATAAGTTAAATTCAGAACAACAAAAATGTGCTAAGTGGATTTTCCTTTCTTTAGTGCAGTTGGGAGAAGGAACAGAAGATACTCGCCGTCGCTTACAGATATCGGAATTAATCGTTGATAAGTACAAAGATGTTTTTGATGCTACTTTGCAGACTTTAATTGAAGCGCGGTTATTAGTAGTAAGTCGAGAAACAACTTTCCCAACTCCAAAACCTCTCCCCTATCAGGAGAAGGAAGACAAACCAGAAGAGGAGAGTAATAGTAATCGAGAAAATATAGTAACCGTAGAAGTCGCCCATGAAATTTTGATTCGTAATTGGGATACTCTGCGCTGGTGGTTGCAGGAAAATCGCGATCGCTTGCGTTTAATGCGAGAACTTGAACAGAAAACATACGAATGGGAACAAACCCACAGTAGTCAGAAGGATGGTTTTTTATTGCCCGAAGCTGCTTTGGCTAAATACGAAGAGTTTTATATTAATAACCCCGATGAACTTCCAACACGAGTGCATCAATTTATGGGGTTGTCGATCGAGAAACGCGATCGCTTAAAGGAAGCAGATAGGAAACGTCTTGAAAGAGAAATAAAACTTCGTAAAACTGCTCAAAGACGGGCTAAGTTTTTAGCGATCGCTTTTATAGTAGCTATAGGTTTGACTGGAGTTGCTATTTGGAAAGGACATCAATCTAACATTAATGAAATCAATGCTTTAATTAATACTTCCGAAGCACAATTAGCATCTAATCAAGAATTTGATGCGCTGCTAACTGGGTTGAAAGCAGGAAGAAAAATTAAAGATAACAAACTGGGAGTTGATACCAAAACTAAGATTAAAGAGATGGGTGCGTTGCAAAATATTTTCTATCGAGTTAAAGAGTTTAATCGTTTAGAAGGTCATCAAGATGGTGTTCGAGAGATAAAGTTGAGTCCTGATGGTAAATTAATTGCTTCTGCTAGTGAAGATAAAACTATCAAACTTTGGAATTTTAAAGGAAAATTACTTACTACTTTGAAGACTCTTAATGTTCATAGTGGCTCATTTGATAATATGATATTGAGTCCTGATGGTAAATTAATTGCTTCTGTCAGTTCGGATAGAACAGTCAAACTTTGGAATCTCAAAGGAAAATTACTCACTACTCTCAATGGTCATACTGGTCTGGTGGAAAACGTAACATTTAGTCCCGATAGTCAAACTCTTGCTTCTGCTAGTTCGGATAAAACTGTTAAACTCTGGAACTTAAAAGGAAAATTACTAGCTACTCTTAACGGTCATACTGGCTCAGTTTATGGCATAACATTCAGTCCCGATGGTCAAACTCTTGCTTCTAGTAGTTCGGATAAAACTGTTAAACTCTGGAACTTAAAAGGAAAATTACTTTGGAGTGTAAAAGATCATATAAATGATATTAATACAGTGATATTTAGTCCCAATGGTCAAACTCTTGCTTCTGCTAGTAACGATCAAACAATTAAACTTTGGAATCTTCAAGGAGAATTACTTTATACACTAAAGGGTCATACAGGTTGGGTTGGTAGTTTAGCATTCAGTCCCGATGGTCAAACTCTTGCTTCTATAAGTAGTAATCAAGTCAAACTATGGAATCTTAAAGGAAAATTGCTCACTACTCTTGATGGTCATACTGACGTATTTCACAGTATTGCATTCAGTCCCGATGGTAAGACTATTGCTTCTGCTAGTTCGGATAAAACTGTTAAACTTTGGAATCTTCAAGGAGAATTACTAGCTACTCTTAATGGTCATACAGATAGTGTTTATAGTTTAGCATTCAGTCCCGATGGTAAGACTATTGCTTCTGCTAGTTCGGATAAAACTGTTAAACTTTGGAACTTGAAAGAAAAGTTACTTTGGAGCGTAAAAAGTCATACAGAGCCAATCGATAAGGTAGCATTTAGTCCCGATGGTCAAACCATTACTTCTGCTAGTGGCTACAAAAAAAGCGTTGAATTGTGGAATCTTCAAGGAAAATTACTTGCTACTCTTGAGCGTAGTACTGATATGCATCATAGTATAATGCTTAGTCCCAATGGTCAAGCCATTGCTTCTATAGGTTTAGATCATGTAGTCAAACTATGGAACCTTCAAGGGGAATTGATTGCTACTCTTGATGGTCATAATAGTCAGGTGGAGAGCATAGCATTTAGTCCTAATAGTCAAACCGTTGCTTCTGCTAGTGACTACGACAAAACAGTCAAACTGTGGAATCTCAAAGGAGAATTGCTTGCTACTCTCAACGGTCATACCGATCAAATTTACAAGGTAGTGTTTAGTCCTGATGGTAAAACCATTGCTTCTGCTAGTTCAGATAATACGGTAAGGCTTTGGAATTTAAAGGGAGAATTACTTGCTACTCTCAATAATCATAAAGATTATTTAATTAATAGCGTAATCTTTAGTCCCGATGGTAAAACCATTGCTTTTGCTAGTTCAGATAATAACATTGCTTCTTTTGGTAAAAATAGTACAGTCAAACTATGGAATTTAAAGGGAGAATTACTTGCTACTTTCAACGGTCATCAGGATTCGATTAATAGCGTAATATTTAGTCCTGATGGGCAGTTAATTGCTTCTGCTAGTAGTGATAATACAGTCAAATTGTGGAATCTCCAAGGAAAATTACTTGCCACTCTCAACGGTCATACTAACCGAAGCTGGGTTTCTAATATAGCGTTTAGTCCTGATGGTCGAACCATTGCTTCTGCTAGTGGTGATAGCACAATCAAACTTTGGAGTCTAGATTTAGATGATGTACTCACACGGGGTTGTGATTGGGCGCGAGATTATTTAACCAATAACCCCAACGTTAGCGAAAGCGACAGATATATCTGCGATGGAATTTAAGATTATCTCAACAGTAGAGGGAGGTAAATCGATGAACATACAATATCCTTTATTTTCTCAGGTTGTTCTCACTCAAGACCTACCACAACATAATCTCAAACGCGGAGAAGTTGGCACAATTGTCGAACACTATCCTATGGCTGAAGGAGAAGACGGTTATAGTCTAGAAGGTTTTGATGTACCTGAAGTGACAATCGAGGTGGCAGCTTCACAGATTGTTTCTCTTCCTCGATGGCAGAAAGAAGAAATAATTTTAACCAAGCTGCGTCAGTTGTCTGAAACCAGACTTTTGCAAATAGAAGATTACCTCGATTTTCTGTGGCAAAAAGAGAAAAGCGAAGAAAAGAGTGCTTAAGTGCCTTTAATCATTCATTATTGTTAGTTTGTTGGGCTTTGACGTAGCTTTCCAACACTGCATTCATTCGGGATTGATAGCCCTTTTTCCCATTAGCCTGAAAATATTCAATTACCGATTGTTTGACTCTTAAGGTAACAGGCTTAGTCAAGTCTGGCATGACGGGTTTAGCATTCTTCCAGAAATCATCATCTAATTCTGGAATATCGGAATAATCAATATCTTCATCCTCTAACTCTGCAATTCTTAGTTCTTGTTCTTCAGTGAGTTGAGGTTTTCGATTGGGGTCTGGAGTATAATTAACGGTTGTCATAACGCTTCACCTCTTTACTATTAGCTTTTCTTGCCGAAATGAGACGAATCACAGAACCTCTAATGGTATAAGCCAGGACGTAAACGCGCTGGTCTATACGAGCTAAGGTAAGAAGCGCGAACTTCCCCATAATCAAAGCGATCGCGCCAGCGCCGCGCTTCGCGATCGTCAACAACAGTTATTCTGTTCTCGTCGTCAAACGCTCTGGTAGCAAAGACAAAACTTATCGAGTGCTTGGCTTCATTTTTTTTGGCTTTACTATCATCCCATTCAAACATGAATTAATGTTAATACAATTTGTACGTACGATCGAGAATTATTTCTGTATGTAATTAATGCGACAAAAAGGAAAAATATCTAAATAAGTTAAAGCGATCGCCATATCTGTGATGGAATTTAACAAATTAGTCCCTACGTTTTAACAATATCTAATCAACAACATCTCTCCAAATCCTTATAAAATGAAGACTTTACCGCTCTTTATTACTTTTTTTTAAAAGTTTTTTATTAAAATTTACCCAGGTTTATTTGAAGATAATTTACCTTGATTTGATAGTCATATTAGTATTCTTTGAGTTGCAAAAGTTCTCTCGATTTAATGTTTTTTACGACAAAACCGTAGGACTTTTACTCATTAGAATCACCTACTATGATTAAACCGATTCAAACGGTAATAACAACAATATTAGAGGCAATTTTTACAATACTCAGTTCGGGTTTATTTCATACTCCCGATGATACGGCATACATCGATGTCTATAGATATCAACTTCGTCAGACCTATCCAGTCAATAGCCAAGAATTTAAACGCTGGCTGAAATGCTTTGCTTATGCCAAATACAAAATCTATTTGACCAAAAAAGAAGTTAATTTACTTTTAGAGCAATTAGAAACATTAGCTCAATTCAAACCAAAAGCCGAAATTTACCAGAATCGTGTCATTCAATACAAAGGAACTATTTATATCAACGTAGGGGACGACAAGGGAAGCGCGATCGCTATAACAAAAAAAGGATGGAAAATTGTTACCAATCCTCCCGTTCGATTTAAAACTTCCCATTTTATCCAACCCTTACCCCTTCCAGTCAAGGGAGGTAAACTTGCAGACTTGTTAGAGATTACCAATCTCAATCTCGAACAACTGATTTTAGTAGCAGGTTGGTTGTTAGGTACATTAAATCCCAATCCTCCCTATCCTCTATTAATTATTACTGGCGAACAAGGTTCTGGTAAATCCAGTTTGGCAAGAATGCTCAAACAACTAATCGATCCTGGAAAAGGAGTATTGCGTTCCCAACCCAAAGACGAACGCAGTTTGATGGTTGCTGCCATGAATACTTGGGTATTATGCTTTGACAATTTCTCCAAACTTTCTCAGTCTCTTTCTGACGGTTTGTGCCGACTCAGTACGGGTAATAGTTATGTAGACCGAAAGCTCTACAGTGACGGAGAACAAACGGTAATCGAAGCAGCGCGTCCCGTAATTATTACCAGTATTGTCGATACAGTAACGGGGCGTACAAGCCCCCGAATTGAATTCGGGGGACAGCCCCTCACCAATGGAGACTTACTAGACCGCTCTATTTGCATCCATCTCGATCCTATTTCTCCAGATCAAAGACGTTCGGAAAAAGAAATTAACCTTTGCTTTGAACAATTAAAACCAAGAATTTTAGGACTACTCTGCACTGCCGTCAGTCAGGCTTTAGCCAATCGAGCAGGAGTTAATTTAGAAGAATCTCCCCGTATGGCAGATTTTGCCGAGTGGGTAACGGCAGCAGAACCAGCTTTTGGTTTTGAAGCGGGTACTTTTCTCCAAGCCTATCAAACCAACCGCGAACAATCTCAACGGCTGACGGGGCGTACAAGCCCCCGAATCGAATTCGGGGGACAGCCCCTCACGATTGAAGATTCTCCCGTAGCAATGGCAATTCAATCTTTACTAGAAAGAGAGTCTTGCTGGCAGGGAACGGCAACCGAGTTATTGAAGTTTATTAAGGGGTATGCAACAAAATATGAATACTCCGCCTCTGACTTACCCAAGGCTGCCAACAAACTTAGCGTCCAGCTACGGAAAATCAATCCAGGATTGCGTGCTGTAGGTTTAGAAGTTAATTTCGAGCGTCGAGGAAAGTCTGGTACTCGTGTAATTAAGATCGAAAAGATTGCTTCTTAATCGTCAGACTGTCAGCCAGTAAGGTTCTATTTGAGTCTTACTGGTGCAGGATTTTAAACTCTACTGACGATACTGACAATAGCTAAATTAAAACATTTGTGAACTACTATGACTATTTACTTCTACGATGCAGGCGAAAATCCTTATGGATGCTTTTCAAATTTTGCATTTTATAGAGTTCAACTATCTATATTTTGGTGCAGAACGAGCGAACACTATTTCCAAGCACAAAAATTTGAGGGTAGCTCTTCAACAGAGCGTGAAGCAAAGCGTAATGATTTTTTGTTAAAAGAAATACTAGCAGCAAAAACCCCAGAATTAGCGATCGCTTTGGCTGAAAATTATCGACAATTTTGGCGTAGTGACTGGGAAGAAGTAAAAGACCAAATTATGCATCAGGGGGTGCTAAGTAAATTTAATTCTCATAGAGATATTAGAAAAATTTTACTCAGTACGGGAGAGCTAGAGATCGTCTATCATTCTCCTTCGGACTACTACTGGGGTTGTGGAGAAGATGGTACTGGAGATAATAAACTCGGGAAAATTTTGATGTCGGTAAGAAATATTTTACAAAAGAAAACCGAACGCTTGAAAAACCATCCTAGTGCTAGTTATAGGTGGTGGTTGTAGTGATTACTACAGAAGAAATTTTGATCCATATTTTAAATATTTTTTCAAAGATTTTCCCATTCATCTTTGCTAATGTTTGCCTGACGGAGAATACGAGCAAGTAAACTTTTACTAATTTCTCCCCGATGAGGATTAGGTATAAATAATTTTAGTTCTCCTCTAACCATATATTGATGATTGCCACCAGCTATGGGGTTAGAAAAGCCTAGTTTTTTGAGATTACGAATTAATTCTTGGCGTTTAATTGGTTTGAAGGGTGGCATTAGGCAACTTCTGGCTGAGAGTTAAGATCGATTTGGTCAATAACAGGTAATTGGTGTTGTAATCGCAATCCGAGAACGATCCACCCCTCTAAAACTTCTTGTAATAAGTCGCGACAAGCTTCTAAAGTTTCAGCGTTGGCATAAACTCCTGCAAATCCTGTTATTTCTCCATAAAATGTTCCATCTTCAAGGAGTTCGTAAGTAGCTTGGTGCATTGCTGTCTGAATGTATTTTGTTAGCATGAGAAATTTGGTTTTTACCTTTACTTTCAATCTTAATAATCTGAATACTTTTTTATTTAATTTTATTTAGGTTTGATTTATCTTGATTTTTCGCCGTTATACCATTTGGTTGGAGTCCGAAACCGCGATTACTTCAATTATCTAAACTATAATGTCTCTTTTTGCAGCAGAATCTTCTAAACTCTGGATCGTTTTAATCGGTGTTACCGAGTATCGAGATGAAAAGATTGAAGACTTAAATTGTTGTGCCAATGGCTGTCGGGGTTTGATGGAAGCTTTTGAGATTGCTACCCAAAACTTTCACTCGACAGAAATTATCGCTCATTACGATGGTGCGTCTCATTCTCCAGAATTAGCTTCGATTATTACCAGTATTCAAAAGTTTCGCGAAGCTGAACCCGAACATACAGTGTTATTCTATTTTTCAGGACATGGTTTTCTCGATCGCGATAACAACCCCATCTTATGTGTTGCCGATACCGAGTTTGCAGATTTGGCAGGTACGGGATTAAAGTTAGAGACGGTTTTAGATATATTGACAGAATGTAAAGCCAAGCATCAAGTCGTCTGGTTGGATGCCTGTCAGGAAAAGCTCAATATTCAAAGTAATAGTAATCCTAACGCTCAATTACTCGCAGCTTTAAAAAAGCAAGCCGAACAAAGTCAGAATTTCTCGGCTATATTATCGTGCGATCGCGGTGAATATTCTTGGGAAATTCCCGAATTGGGACATGGTTTATTTACCTACTATCTTATTAAAGGTTTGCGAGGGAAAGCAGCAGATCGAGAGGGAATTGTTGAAGTTAAGGAGTTATTTAAATATATACGCGATCGCGTTAAGAAGTATATTGACTATTGGAATAGTCCCGAACGTTTCCACATCAGACAGGCAAACTTAGCTAAAGGTATTGTAGTTAAACCTTCTCGTTCTCAAACTCCCCAACAAATCTTTAGGGGTAATGCAGATATTGTTTTGGGTAAGGCGGTTACTGCTACTAAGAGACAGGCTTTAGTTATTAAAACTCTAGCGGTTTCGGAAGCTGCGGTTAATCTCTGTCAGATTCTTCAGGGTAAAGGAGGATTTGAAGTTGATTATTGTTTCCCCGAAGATAAAGAGGAAGGGGAATTAGAACAGGCGATCGCTTTATGTTTGCAATCTGCTAGTAAAACTGTTTTACTCTATCTGGCTGGAAAGATTGAGGAAACCGATAAAAATGTCAATCGTTTATGGTTGAGTGATTCTGTTTATATTACTTTAAACTGGCTCAAACAACAATTAGATCGCTCTCCTGTTGCCCAGAAAATTGTTATTCTCGATTGTTTTGGTGTCGATAATCTGGATAACTGCTTCGATCTCCTCAAACCCAGTACGAAAAGTTCTCAAAGTATCATTGCTGCTTCGGCTAAAGGATCGAAGCAAACGGAATTTATTACTCAACTGGTAACGGTATTACAAACCGCAGCCGAAACTCAAGCAGAATTTTGGGTAGCCGAATTAATCACCCAGTTACAGAAAAACTGTCAATCTAATCCCGAAATTACTTTAAAACCTTGGTTATCGGGAGCAACAGAAGTCTTAGAGCTATTATTAGCCCAAACCGAGAGAAAATTAGTTAAATTTGATGCTAATTACTGTCCTTACAAAGGTTTACTGGCTTTTAAAAAAGAAGATGCTAATTTCTTCTATGGCAGAGATGCTTTAATTCAAGAGATCGTCCGTCAGTTAAAAAATACTTCTTTTTTGGCGGTTATGGGTGCTTCGGGGAGTGGCAAATCTTCGGTAGTGCAAGCAGGAGTCTTACCTCAACTAGAAACCAAAGGACTATATAGCGATCGCTCAAACCAATTACAACTCTGTCAGACTTGGGTAATGCGGACTGGTAATAATCCCTTTACCGCTTTAGCTAAAAGTATCGCACCGAATAATAAAGAGTTAGTAGAAGGAAAAATTCATTTGGGGGTAGATGCCTTTAGCTTGTGGTTACAGCAACAGCCTCAACCAATGTCGGTATTAGTAATCGATCAATTTGAAGAATTATTTACTCTAACAGGGGAAAGCGATCGCTCTCAATTCATTCAGTTTATTTTAGCCGTCTGCGAACGAGCTTCAGACTGTTTCAAGGTCATTATTACCCTGCGGGATGACTTTATGAAAGAGTGCTTGAATTTACCAGAATTAGGGGAAAGAGTACAGCAATCTCACATTTTGGTGCTTTCTTACTTTACCCAAGAGCAATATCGCCAAATCATTACCAAACCCGCCCGCCAAGTTGGAATAACGGTAGAAGAAGAGTTAGTTCGAGTTTTACTTGAAGAACTACAAATAAATCTAACCGTAGAAGCAGAAACAGAAAACTTACCTCTATCACCACAATCCCAGTCAGATGATCCCGAAAAGCCCAAAACTAAAGAAATTATCCGCCAGGGAAACCTACCCCTATTACAATTTGCTCTAGCAGAATTATGGGAAGTACGTACCCCAGGTAGTTTAACCCTGCAAGACTATCAACAGCATATCGGCGGAATAGCTAAGATTTTAGGAGATAAAGCGGATTTTACCTATAAAAATCTCACTAAAGAACAACAAAAATGCGCCCAATGGATTTTACTGTCCCTAGTTCAATTAGGAGAAGGCAAAGAAGATACCCGCCGTCGCCTGACGCGATCGCAATTATTAGTTTCTAAGTACGATAGAGATAAAGCCAGTCGCGAACTATTTCAATCTACTCTCCAAGCTTTAATCGATGCGCGGTTAATTGTAGTCAGTTTGGAAGAAAACAATTCTTCTCAAAATAATCTCAATAATATAGAAGAAACCCCTTCTGTCTCCTCTAACTCAGAAGTTACTGTAGAAGTCATCCATGAAATCCTAATTCGTAACTGGCAAACCTTAAGGTGGTGGCTAGATGCTAATCGCGATCGCCTTCGTTTAATGCGGGAAATCGAGCAACAAGCGGGACAATGGCAGGAAAATCAGCAAAATAATGATTATTTACTACGAGGAACGGCTTTAGCTAGAGCAGAAGAGTTATATATTAAATATGCTGACGAGCTTTCAAATTTAAGTAATAAGTTTATTTATCAGTGTATTCAAGAACGCGATCGCATACTTAAACAAGCTAAACGCAATCGTCGTCTAATTTTTGGCGGTTTGATAACTGCTTTGGCGATCGTTTCTGGATTAGCTGGTGCTGCCATCTGGCAATTGCGTCAAGCAACTATTAATGAAGTTGATGCCCTCAGTAACTCAGCAGAAGCACAATTAGCTTCAGGTCAAGAACTCGATGCACTGATAACTGGATTACAAGCAGGAAGAAAGATTAAAGATAATAAATTGGGAGTCGATACTAAAACTAAGATTAAAGTCATAGGTGGATTGCAAGATATCTTTTATCAAATAAAAAACTTTAATGTTTTAGCAGGTAACACTACCAGTGTTAACATTGTTGAGTTTAGTCCAGACGGTCAAATTATTGCTACTGCTGAAAAAGACTATGAAGTAAAAGATTTTACAGTTAAACTTTGGGATCGTAACGGAAAACTGCTCCATAATTTAAAAGGACACAAAGAAGGAATCAAAGATGTAGCATTTAGTCCCAATAGTCAAATCATTGCTACTGGTAGTTTTGACAATACTGTAAAATTTTGGAACAGAGAAGGTAAGTTACTTTACACTCTCACTGGACATTCTGATGATATTAGGGATATAGCATTTAGTCCCGACGGTCAAACAATTGCTACAGCTAGTGCAGATTTTACAGTCAAGCTATGGAATCTTAAGGGTCAAATACTCCACACTCTTAAAACTCATACGAATTCTGTTAATAGTGCAGTATTTAGCCCCGACGGTAAAATGATTCTTTCTGTTGGTGGAGACGGTAAAGTTAATCTTTGGAGTCTTGATAGTAAATTAATTCGGACTCTATCTAGTAATGACAGACCTATCGTTAGGGCAGTATTTAGCCCCGATGGTAAAATAATAGCCACTGCTAATGCAGATTCTACTGTCAAACTGTGGAGTCTTAAGGGTCAATTACTCCATACTCTCGAAGGTCATACAAAACTAGTCAGAAATGTAGTATTTAGTCCTGACAGCAAAATTATTGCTTCTACTGGTGACGATCGAACTATCCGACTCTGGAATTTACAAGGAAAATTACTTGATACTCTTGAAGGAACTTCAGGCTATTTTGAGAATAAAATAGTTTTCAGTCCTAATGGTAAGATTCTGGCATCTGCGGGAGAAAATAACACAATAAAAGTTTGGAATGTAGAGGGAGAATTACTTTATACCCTAGAGGGTCATATCAATCAAGTTAATCAAGTTGCTTTTAGTCCCGATGGTCACACTTTAGCTTCTGCTAGTTACGACCAAACAGTAAGACTTTGGAATTTAGAAGAAAGATTCCCCGCAAATCTCAAAGGACACACGCAGCAAGTTAATGAAGTAGAGTTTAGTCCCGATGGTAAAATTCTTGCTTCTGGTAGTGATGATGGTACGGTTAAACTTTGGAGTATTTCGGGTGAGTTATTACATACCTTACAAGATAAGTCCAGCGATCGCGATAGAGGAATGCTAGAGTTAGAAGATGAGCGAAGTAAATTAGTTTACAGCTTTGGTAGTAAAAGTTCTATCAATCAAATAGTATTCAGTCCCGATGGTCAAATAATTGCCTCTGCTAATTATGGTGGTGTAGTCAAACTTTGGAATCAAAAAGGTAAATTACTCCATACTCTGACTGGTCATAAGAGTCAAGTAAAAACCTTAGTGTTCAGTCCTGATGGTGAAATTCTTGCTTCTGGAAGTGAAGATGGTACAGTTAAACTTTGGAATCAAAAAGGTCAGTTACTCCATACCCTAACTGGTCATAAAGATTTTGTTAATCAAGTAGCATTCAGTCCCGATGGTCAAATAATTGCTTCTGCTGCTGGCGGTGATGATACGGTCAGACTTTGGAATCGAGAAGGTAAGTTACTCCGCGTCCTTAAAGATCATACATATTATGTCAATAAAGTAGTATTCAGTCCAGACGGTCAAATAATTGCTTCTGCTGGCGGTGATGATACGGTCAGACTTTGGAATCGAGAAGGTAAATTACTTCACACTTTAGAAGGTCGTACCAATGTTTTTAATAACCTACTATTTAGTCCAGATGGTAAGATTCTTGCTTTTGCTAGTGATGAGGAAGAAAAGATAAAATTGTGGAATTTGAATGGTGAATTACTTCACACTTTGAAAGGTCACACAAATACAATCACTAACGTGACATTTACTCCTGATAGTCAATTTATTGTTTCTTCTAGTTGGGACAATACAGTAAAAATTTGGAACATCAAAGGAGAATTACTGCAAACACTAGAAAGCCATACAGATTGGGTTAATGATGTTGCAGTAAGTCCCAATGGTAGAATCATTGCTTCTGCTGGTAAAGACGGAACAGTTAAACTCTGGAGTTTAGATTTAAACGACGTACTCACACAAGGTTGTAATTGGGCGCGAGATTATTTAACCAATAACCCCAACGTCAGTGAAGAAGACCGTCATATCTGCGATGGGATCGCTACAGAAAATAATTAGACTTTTAAACCATGCCAGAAATCGAACTTCATGCCCAACAGTGGCTGCATCATCAGCAAGGTGCTGCTTACTTACTGCGAGGTAAAGCTTTAAGCGACATACTAACAACCTATATCAAAACTAGCGATCGCCTTTCTCCTCTCTGTCACGAATTTATTACCGCTTGTCTGGATGAACGAGATAAACAACAAAAATTAGCCAAACGTCGAATTAGGGGTTTCTGGGTTGGTGGATGGATACTTGCTTTAATCCTAACGGGGATGGGTTTGTGGCAGGGACAAAAGATGTTACTTGATTATCTGCTATCGGATATCGATGCGATCGCTCACTGGGAAAAATCCAGTAAAGCCGATTTGGACTGGCAAAGTCAAGACCGCCTAATTAAAGATTGGAACAAACAAGAATTTCTGCAAGAATATACCGAACGCGATCGCCTCGACGGCATTACCGATATCGAAATTAGTCCCGACGGTAACTTTTTGGCTTACAGCAATACCACCAAAAAAATAGTTCTTTGGGATCGTCGTCAGAGTAATTTTGAATTTAGCGAACATCAATTTATTAGCGGTCATACCGACTGGATACGAGATATTGCCTTCAGTCCCGATGGTAAAATTATTGCTTCGGCTAGTGACGATCGCACTATCAAATTATGGAATCGACAGGGTAAGTTACTCCATACCTTAAACGGTCATACTGATTGGGTTAGAAGAATCGAATTTAGTCCCGACGGCAAGATATTAGCTTCCTATAGCGACGATCGCACTATTAGATTGTGGAATCTGGAGGGAAAGCTTTTACAGACATTTACCCATTCCGATTACATTCACGATCTGGCATTTACTCCCGACGGTCAAGCGATAGCTACGGGCAATGAAAAGGGAGTAATATCTTTCTGGACTTTGCAGGGTAAACTAATTCGTCGGATTACTGCCCATAGTGCCGATGTAAAAGATCTCGACTTTAGCCCCAATGGGCAAATGCTGGCTTCGGCTGGGGAAGATGGCACGATTAAACTCTGGAATAAAGACGGTAAATTACTCAAGACAATTCGCGATCGCCAACTTCCTGAAGATAAGTATACTCGTATTAAATTCAATAGGGACGGACAGACTCTTGTATCTGCTAGCGAATCCAAAAATGTTAAAATTTGGGACATTCACGGTAAGAGATATTTGTGTCTACTTACCCGTGTTACAGATGTTAAATTTACACCCGATGGAAATTATTTCTTTTACGGTGGATGGTTTAGATTGATGGGTTGGCAATCTCTTGACAAACCAGGAATAAAAGATGATTTCGAGTTACTATCCTGGAAGATTCCCCTTTGTTCCCGTGAAGATTTTGCGGGAGAAAAAAAGATGACTAATTGTGACCAACGTTATCATTGACTGGGTTTTAGCTCGATACAATAAGAAAAGCGATCTAGTTTTTATTTATATTTATTTGCTACCAATTTATTTTGATTTGGGGGTCGGATTACTATGCCTTTAGTTACAAAAAAGGTATATCAAATTAATGCTTACTCCTCAATATCTCAACAGTTTTCGACTCTTATCTATCTTATTAATCTTATTTACTAATACTCCTGTCTTTGCTCTCCCAAAGCCCACAGAATTACTCGATCGCAACAGCCAAGTTGTCGCTCAACTGGCTACCAGTCAATGGCAAAGATTTAATTTAGATTCTAATTCTAGCATTATGATGCCTGGATATTCTCTAACTACCACAGATGGAGTTGAAGGAGTTCATAACAGTGTTCGATATTTTGCTTATTCTGAAAGTTTGGGTACAGAAGTTATCCAAAAGTGCGCCGTATATAACTGCGAAATGGTTTTGGGTTTAATGATTAATGAGGTAATCGAAGAGAAAAATTTAACCCTAGAAGATAGCAAACCAATTCAAGTTAATTCCCAACAGTATCCAGCTAACGGCATCGAGTTTATTGCTAGAGATAATGCCAGCAACGGACGTATGAAAGGCAGAATTTATTTAGTCGGAGATCGCCTGTATATCTTGGGTGCGGGAACTAATAATGATTATTTTGATAACGAAACTTCTATCTTCTTAGATTCATTATCTCTCATTTAATTTGTTGCTAAAAAATTAAATAATTATCAATGATTGACTTACAAAATTCCTATCAACTTCTCGGTGTCAAACCTAGCAATACTTGGGCAGAAATCAAAAAAGTTTATCGTAAACTTGTCAAACAATATCATCCAGATCGTTTCTTAAATAATTCTGCCAAACAAACAGCAGAATCAAAATTCAAACAAATCAATCTCGCTTACGAATATCTCGAACAACATCATAACTCTATCGGTAAAAATACTTTTCGCAGTCGAGTTAATAAAACCAATCCTCAAGACTTATATGAAGCGGGGGCGAAACTAGCAGCAAACCAACAGTTTGAAGAGGCAATTTCCCAGTTCGATTTAGCAATAAAACTCGCTCCCGATTATCTACAGGCATATCAATATCGTGGCTTTTTATTATAAAAATTGGGTTACGCCTATCGAGCTAAAGCCGATTTTGAGCGAGTACGACAATTACAACAACCTGCTTCCCCACCAACACCAAAGACTTCTCCTACCTACGAACGAATTGAATTTACTAACGATATTTACAACAAACCCATGACGCAAAAATTAGACATCAATTGGGATAAAACAACATCCGTTGCCCAAAAAAAGATTTGGCTTGCCGTAGTTCTCAGTTTCTTTACAGGTATTGCCAGTTATACCTATACCGCACGTTATCGTGCCTTATTGATTAGTCTTAGTATGGTTTTTGGTTTCGGTATGGTTATGGCAGTAGAAAATGAAGATTCAGATATCTCATCTGCTTGTGTCGGTATCTTTCTCCTAACTTCCCTGGTAGATAACGCTACCGCCATTCACCACAGTCGCGAAAAGCTCAAAATCAAACAACATTTTGAATCGCAACAACACCAAAACTACTACCATACCAATCCTCAAGCTTTAAGAGTTACCTTATTGCGGTTGATTAAAAACCGAGAGCAAAGCACCGTAGCCGATTTAGTAATTACCACGGGTGTCGATGCCGAGTTAGTTCGCAACCAACTTTTGGTACTACAACAACAGGATTTGATTACTGCTGAAAATCGCCTCGAAGATGGCGCAATGGTTTATCGCTTGGTTTAATTATGACTCGACATCACTCTTATCTAACGTCAGTAGGATGGACGATACTGTATCTAGTTTATATCTGGTGGTTCGGGACGAGAATTATTATTCTCATCACTGGAGCGGTTATCATTCTACTCTTTAATTTTGATTCCCTCAAACAGTTGGTTAGAAGTTATTTATTGAAAGAGGGAAACGATTTACTCAATACTAGAAACTTCCAACATCGTTTTAAAGCCACTAAACGCCTTCTCAATCGATCCGACTGCCAAAATGCGATCGCCACAGTTTTAGAAACCCAAGAATTAGCCAGAGCGATCGCCCAATTACAACCTGCATCAATTCCCGAACTACTCGATACTTTACACGATGTTTTAAACGATGCGGAGAAAATCGCTCAAGCCAGTCAAGTTAAGCGACAAGTAAATAATTCCCAATCTGAATTAACTGCCAAGCAACATCTAGATAATTACCAACTACAACTCGAACGCAGACATCAACAATTACAGCAGATTTACCACCAAATTCAACTAGATCGCCTGTAAGATCATTTCGGTTTTTCGCTAAGCCACATTATTAATTCTTTTTAGCTCTTAGCCATTAGCTATTAGTTCCCGAACGCGATCTGTCTTAAGTAAAAGACAAAACCATATAATTTTTCTCTCTTTTCAACAAAACTAAAATCATGTGGAAAAAAATTCCTTTCTTTTTCATAGTAGGAATCGCTTTGGCAATTTTATTTTTCAGCCATAAGGCGATCGTCGATTCCTTCGATAGTGCTTACAATAAACTACAACGAGATATTCTCCCCCAGATTACTTACCAGGAAGATTTTGTCACCGACGCGATCGCTCGTACCTATAGCGTCACTAGCATCCCAGAGAGATTGCCCGAACCCGAACAGTTTCCCCTCTACGGCGCAGACTCCAATCCCAATGAAAATGAGGTATATGTAGAAATTTGGTCGTCTTCGGAAAAAGCAAATCTGGAAAAAACCACTCAAGGATGGTTGGCAGAAACTGCCGAAGAATTTAACCAACAGCAAATACAAGTAGACGGTAAAACCGTTCGAGTGGGTATTAGAAATATTCCTTCGATTCTGGCATCCCAGATGATTACTGCGGGAAAAGGCAAGCCAGCAGGTTATACTCCTTCCAATAACTTTCCCCTTGCCATGTTAGAAAGCGAAGGAATTAAACCCATTGCCGTTGCCGATAGTCTCGTACCCAATACGGCGGGTTTGGTTCTTACCGATTCGGCTTATCGAGAGATTGCTGCTGAGGGAGAAGTTACGGAGCGTACAAGCCCCGCCCTCGACGGGCGGGGACAGCTCCTCACTTTCCCTACCGTCTTAAAAGCGATCGCATCGGGAAAACTAAAAGTCGGCTATCCCAATCCCTATAGTAGTGCCAGTGGCTTGAACCTACTCTACAGTATCTTTACTACTGCTGCGGAACATCCCCTAACTTCCGCCGATCTCGATTCCCAGCAAGTTAAATCCGTCTTCGATCGCTTTCAGCAACAGGTTTACATTACTACTACTACCACTCTCGATTTACTGGAGATGTTTTTAGGGGATTCTAGTGAATTACAAGCATTTCCTTTAGAATACCAAAACTATCTAGAACTGAAGCAAGTACCCGAATTTACCAATACTCAATTTATTCCCTTTGGCATCGTTCATAATAATCCCTTAGTTGGTTTTAGCTGGAATGATTCGCAAACTACAGCAGCCTTAGCTAAATTTGCCGATTTTGCCCAAACTTCTACCAGACAAGAACGAGCGAAAGAATTGGGTTTTATTGCCACTCCAGAATACACCGCCAACCGACTCCAACCGACTCCTACTGGGGAATTGATTTACCGAGTTCAATCCTTTTGGAAGCAAAACAAAGACGGCGAACAGCCAGTATTTTTAATGGCAGTTGTCGATACTTCGGGTTCGATGGAAGGTGCGCCCTTACAGGCAGTCAAAGAAGGCTTGCAAATGGCAAGTCGCGAAGTCAATCGCGGTAATTACGTCGGGTTGATTACTTTTAGCGACACTCCCGTATATCGAGTCGAATTAGCTCCTTGGGATACCCTACAACAGCAAAAATTTCTCGCAGCTAGCGATCGCCTTTATGCCGATAACGGTACTGCCATGTACGACGGAATGATGTTGGGCTTACAAGAATTAATGGCACAAAAACAAACCCATCCCAACGGACGCTTTTATCTATTGGTTCTCACCGATGGCAATACCAATCAAGGTTTTCAGTTTGCCGAAGTCGAAGACATTTTGAAATACGCTGGGGTTCGTTACTATCCCATCGCTTACGGAGATGTCAATCGTTCCGAACTCAACGAGATCGCGCTTTTAGGAGAATCTTTTGTCAAATCGGGTACTCCTCAAGATATTCAGTTACTACTCAAAGATATTTTCCAAATCGGTATTTAGTCTTTACCTCCAATAACCATGAAACTCAATTCCTATCAAAAATTAGGACTCGGCTTTATCTGCTTGCTTAGCGCAGGTTACATCATTAACTCTCTATTACCACCACCTTCGATTGTCGTACTGATCGATACCAGTTATTGTCAGAACGAAAAATGGCAACAGGTAAGCCAAAGATACGAACAATTATACAATCGCGATCGCCGTCGGCAACTCAAAATAGAATCGGTAATTCTCGCCAACAGTCTCGGTACAGAAGAGATCGTACCGTCACCTCCTCCCAGTGCGATCGCTAAATTAGCTACTTTTGGAACTTCAGCAGAAGAATTAGATCAAAAACTACAATTCAGCCAGATTCAGACCGAAATTCTGACTTGTCCGCCCTAAATTTATAGCTAAGTAATGGCAATTTATTTCTTTTGATTTACTGCCATTTACCGCTTCAACTCTTTATTCCAATGCTATTTGTTTTTATTTTGGGCTTTTTTATCCTTTAAGCAATAAGCCAAGAAAGCTTATTTCAAACCACAACCAGGATAGGCTCATGAACTGGAAAGCTATTTTTATCGGCATAATTTGCGAGATTACTTTTAATTTATTAGGTATAGATGAACTAATCGATGTCGCTCAATATGTCGAAACAAAATCTCTCCAGTCTCCTGCAATCGCACTAATTACTACCAACCAAATAATTTAAGGAGAAATCAATGAACTTAAGATTATTGCCACTAATTATAAGTCTGCCCCTATTACCTTCAATTTTAATCGATCCCGCTAGCGCACAATGCGTTCAATCCCATACTGGAGTCCAACTCGATATTTCTAAAAACCATCATACCCGACAGAGTAACGAGGTCGAGATGAGTAGTAATCCCTCTTGTTCTGGCAATACCAGTTCTAGCAGTAGTACTCAAACCAATCTTGGCGGTGAGGGAGCTACCCAAACTCAACGTGCCAGACATTCTCATAGTAGTTCTTCACCCAATCCCAGTGGTGTCAATGCACCCACGATTCAAAATAGTGTAGTCGTTCCCGTTCCCGTCGAAACTCCCGACACGTCAATCGATTTTCCCTAACTAACAGTTTTTGAATTTTTAGTAACAATAAAGTGGGTGTAATTTTAAAAATGAATAATTTAATTAAACTTGCCCACTTTGACTAAATTTACTCAGTTAAGATCGTGTTAAAAATAGCTCTAGTTTTGATTTTTAGTTGGTTACTATTTTCTTATTTAATTTCAACTTCTTTCGCACAGTCTGCCATATTCGCTTCCAATAATAATTTTCAAAAAAGTTTGATAAACCGCCAAACTTCCTATCAAGAAAATACAATTAGTTTGAGCAAACAAGAACTACAACAGCCTTTGTACTTAAAAATTAAAACGAGCGATACTACTATTTTATCTGGAAAAATATCATTCAAAAAACGTACTATCGTACCTTTGAAAAATAATCTTAATCTCGATTTATCTACTTTGCTACTACCTGGAAAAAATGAGATCGAGCTAATTGGCAATTACACACCAATTAATAATTCAATTTCGATAGAAATCCAAGGAAAAACGACTAGTATATCTACTTCGACAGCAGGAAGTGGCATCTTACAACAAAAGCTAATTATCGATGTTTATTAAAAAAATAATTCTCATCTATTATGCTCGCACGCTCTCGTTTCTTTTTATATTTTGCTACTCTATTTCTTTTTTCTTGTTACTCGCTCGAGCCTCTTTTGGCTCAATCTACCGAGCAGAGTACGACGAATAATTCTCAAGTTAGCGGGGATTCAAACAATGTCATTCAAATTCCCAATCAAAATAATGCTCAAAATCACAACAACAATGAAATCGATCTTTCTTATCTCGTTCCTTTAGTCGCTCCTCCCAATACGGAAAATGATTTTGGTTTTAATTTGTCTGTAGGGGTAGATAGCTCTCAAACTACTGTATATATGGGTATTGTTTTTCAACCTGGAAGAACCGAAACCCATCAAACTAGAATAAAACATTTGGAGCGACAGATTAAATTGTTAGAAATTCAAGCTCAAATTGCAGAAGCTAAACTTAAACTATTGCCAAAATAAATTAAATATTTTTTATTTAAGAAATTCTCCATTACCGCCCTTGTATAGTAATGGAGAAATTTTGGTCGGTAGGGGCTATAATCTTTATAAATCAATGGTTTTGGATTTATAAATAAAATACTGTCGCGATCGCTTATGATGATAATGAGTAAATTTTAGCTAGTGTCCCGCTTTAATCCTTTACTGGGACAGTTTTTTCTGAAGCTCTTGCTATATATCTATTACAGACGCTGTTAACTACAATGTCCAATCATTAAAAGTGGGACAGTTGCTCTCAAAAAATCTCTTAGCGACCAAAATTTCTCTTCTGCTAAACAAAGGCGGAATTGAATGAAGCAGCAGCAGAAATTGAAGCCAAGTCTTCAAATTCAGAAGAATAGGAAATAGGAGGTAGCAGTATGATAGAAGTAAATCTTAGAGAAGCAAGCATTGGTAATGTTTTTGCCGATTTAAACATTCCAAAGCCATCGCTTAATCTGACTAAAGGTAATCTAGATAGCTTAAATTGCGATCGCCTGTTTAAGTTTTTAAATTTGCTGGGTTGCGATATTAAACAAACTAAATTTATTAAATCGACTACATTCCCATAGAATCGTGGTCTGAGACATCAATTTGATAGCGAATCAAATAGGTTTCAATATGCTGGTCTATCTCGAAATCATATTCAGGTAAATGAAGCAGGATAATCTGCTCCCAGAATTCAATCATCATTGGTTCGATTGCCTCAAAAGCAAAGCGAAGGGTAAATTCAACTAACTCCTGGGAGTTTACTTCCTCTCCAAACAACCGCGTCCTTAAATGGGCTGTTTGGCGGTAAATATCGAGGTTTTTAATAATATAGCCAGTTGATTTTCTCAGTACCTCTGGAAGACGAGGAAAAGCAATTTGGGATGAATAGCCGTGTATCAGTTCGATTGCCCGCAAGTCTTCCATTTCTGTTTCTGCTTCCACTTCTAGTATGTGTCCACGAATTATTAGTTCGGCAGCAGCAATTGAATCTAAAAATGCCAATGGAATCAAAATCTCAGAATTACAATCCTCTAAAGTCACTTCCGCTACTGCTTTGCCTAGCTTTTTCATCCCAAAAAAAATTAAGTTTTGAGCAGCAGCAGCATTCATAGTTGTTTAAAAAATCAATTTTTTGGTATTATTGTACTAGTAAATTAAGACATTCTACCTTGTGCTTATCTTTAGAGATGATACCTTTAATTAGTGGACACCACATCTTAAACAATGCCAGATAATACTGCTGCCAAACTGCCTCAAGCTAAGAAAAACGGTGCGACCCCGCGTCGGCGTAAGACGCAAACGGGGCGTTCAAGCTCTGGAACTTGTTTTCAGAGTCAGCCCCTTGGGAACGCGCACCAAGGCAAAAAAACATACAAGCACAACGTTCTCGCGCAACCATTCCTGAAATGGGCTGGCGGGAAACGGCAGCTTTTACCTGCCATTCAAGAGTATGTCCCTCACAAATTCACTCAATATTACGAACCTTTTGTTGGTGCGGGTGCGGTATTGTTCTCCCTACAGCCAAAAAAAAGCGTCATCAACGATACCAATGGAGAGCTTATCAATTGTTATCACGTAATTAAAGACAATCCTGAAGAGCTACTAGAATTGTGTCAACAACATCAGAAGAAAAACTCTAAAGAGCATTATTATTGGTTGCGAGAACAAGATCGCAAAAACGATTTTAAGGATAAAAGTGCTGTAGAGCGGGCTGCCAGAATCATTTATCTCAACAAAACTTGTTTTAATGGTTTATTTCGCGTCAACAGTAGTGGTCAATTCAACGTGCCTTATGGCAACTACTCTAACCCTGTAATTGCCGACCCTGCGGTCATTAGGTCGGTCAGTGCCTATCTCAATCGAAGAGATGTCAAAATCATCGAAGGCGATTTTGCTAAGGCGGTAGCTACCGCAAAGAAAGGAGCTTTTATTTATTTCGATCCACCCTATCATCCAATTTCTGACACTTCATCTTTTACTGGTTATAGTGTTAATGGGTTTGGAGAAGAAGAGCAGATTAGACTGAAAAAAGTCTGTGACAAATTAACCGAGCGTGGTTGTCAGGTACTAGTAAGCAATTCCTCTGCTACTTTTATCAAAGAACTTTATTCTGACCCTAAGTATGAGATTGTAGAGGTTAAAGCTTCTAGGGCGATTAACGCGGTGGCATCAAAACGGGGCAGAATCAACGAACTGCTAATCCATAACAGATATGACCGCAAACCAGTCAAAGAATGATAAAGCCTGGGAGATTATTTTTGAGGAGGAACAAATTCTCGCTCGCATTGCCCAAGATGGCTTTTTCCAGATTTCTTCTACGAGAATCAATCAGCAGCGTGAAGCTCGCTTAATGACGAAGTTCGACCATGCCGTCCAACTGCCCCAAATATTTAAAGACAACAACTTAACGATTCAGCCTACCTCGCGAGGGAATTACATTATTGGGAGTTTTGAAAGTTATTTTCAGCTTCCCAAAAAGTCTACAGAAGAGGTTGCTTATCGAGAACTTCCAGCTAACATTGAAACCCTTGAGCCTAGCAACATCTACTCCGAGTCTTCCGCTATTATCTGTGCTTTTCTCTCAGGCATGATTGATGATGTACTTGGAGAAACTACCAACTTTACAATTTTAGGCAGAATGTCTACAGGGACATTCAAATACTATATTCAAAATACCCAGAATGGCACGAGGCAAATCATAGATGTGAACAAATCTCAGTGCGAAATCGATGGTGGTTTTGAAGGAGATAGCCAACTTGCCATTGTTGAAGCTAAAGCTGAAACTGTTAATGACTTTATTATTAGACAACTTTACTATCCCTATCGACTGTGGAGTTCCAAAATCTCTAAGGAAGTTATTCCTATTTTTCTGACAATTTCCAACGATATTTTTACCTTCTATAAATTTCGCTTCACAGATTTACAGGTATATAACTCTATCGAACTAGTTTCAGAGTATAAATATTGTATTAGTAAGTCAGAAATAGAAATTTCAGATATAAGAGACATTTTAGAAACTACTAATATTGTCCCCGACCGAAGTGAAACCTTTCCCCAAGCAAATAGCTTTCCAAGAATCATCGATCTTTTGGGGCGATTATACAATGCGGAAGAGCCTCTTAATACAGACGATATAACTCTTAACTATGCCTTTGATGTTAGGCAGACTAATTACTATGTTTCAGCAGCAAATTATTTAGAGTTAGTTAATAGAGTAAAAACTAAAGAGAATGAAGTTACCTATATTTTAAGTGAATTGGGTCAAACTATCATATCTCAGCATCCACGAAAACGGAGCTTAGAATTAGTTCGGTGTATATTGAGACACAGAATATTCAACTTATCCTTAAAAATTTTCTTCGATAAAGCTCAAAGACCAACAAAAGAAGAGATTGTAGCAATTATGAAGAACGGAACTGAAAAGATTTCAGAAGGTTCTCAATCTACTCAAATGCGTAGAGCTAGCACTGTTGAAAGGTGGCTTGAGTGGATATTAGAATTACCTATGACCACTCCATAATTTCAAACAAAATTTTTTATCTTGGAGATACAAATTACTGTAATTCAGACTGAGACAAAATCAAATTTAATATGTTAAGTTCTTTAGAATTCATCAAATATTTATCGCTGAATTGCTTCTCTCTCATCTCTTTGAGACTATAGCTGCGAAAGATTAAGAAAGGAATTTTTTCGTATTTGTAACCAATTGGTATAATTTGACCTATGGGAAATATAGAACTTACATAAACTTCTAAAATATCCCGAAATCTTTGGTCTTCAGGTTCAATTTCTTTGTTTCTAAAATAAGTTGTAAAAGTCTCGTTGACCAAAAATACAAATAGTGGAACGGCATAATAACGGTCGAAATATTTGTTTTCTTGTTCTAATCTTTGATTGCGATACTTTTGCTGTTCTAACTCTACGATCAACTGTAAAGCATCTTTAATTGAAACCTGAATATTTTCTGATAAACGGGTATCTTGTTCTAATTCAGAGAGAATTTCTGCTAAAGTTATAGTCTGGTCGTCTATTTTCAGTCGATAAACTTCTTCTACTTTTTTATTATCTAGCGATACTATAAGTAAACTTCCCAATATATATCCTGTTTGAATTGCAGGAAAATCGAGTAGTGTATGCAAACTACCATCAATTAACTTATTAAAAGCTTGGCGAATATCATCTAATAATTTTAGATAAGATAATTGCTTATCTGTTGTTTTTTTTGCCAGATCGTGAATAGTAATATCTGCTGTCTTCATCAACTCTTCTAATTGTTTAGCAGCTTTTTGAATGCGTAAATCGTGGCTGCGTTTGCGAAACTCTTTTTTGAGGCTTCTAATTAATTTTTCGATTTTATTGCTAAGAGACTCTCCTGCGGTAAAAACTGACTTTCCACCTACAGGAATCATCATGTATTTTTCGTTAGCAATATTCCCGTAACCATATATTCTCGTTCTGATTGAGACGTGAAGAATGATTAAAAAGTTAAGTAGATTGAGTTTACTTTCTTGTAGTGAATATTTACGGTCATCTCCATCTTCAATATAGTAAACAGCTTGTTCGGTAAGATAGAAAATCAAATGTTTATCTTCTGCATCTATTTGAGGGTTTCCTCTCCCGCGATAGATTACTTGAATGACTTCCATTAAGTTGGCTTCAATCTCGAAACGAGGAAAATCTACCAGAATATGTTTGGCACGAGGAAAAGATAAGCCTCGACTAGCAGAAGCAGTCATAAAGATGATTTGAACTTGGTCTTTATGTTTGTGTATTTTTTGTTTATCAAATTGAGATAAATCTGCGTGTATTTCTAAGTAGTCTAGATCGGGTTCAAATCGTTGTTTATTACTTTGAAGAGTATTAATTAAATCGCTTAAGCGGTTTTTATCTTGGATATAAACAATTATTTGTTCTTTAGGTGAATTTGCTTGTATTTTTTCTAGATCGTTAATTATTTCTGTTTGTGTACGTTGTTCCAGGTCGTATTTTTTTGTACTGTAAACTTTCTTATTTCGTTCTTGAAATCTAAGGGATTGAATTAATGTTTTGTAAGTAATGTGCAGATTATTTGCGGGATAGGAGTTAGTATTAATAGCTATAGCAGGGGCAGCATTAAATGTAAATGATTCAGTTGTCAGACAGGCATTTAATTTGGGGGCTTTTCTGAAAAATATTTTGTTGGGTTCGGCAGCAGTATCTGATAAGTGTTGCTTGATAACATCTGCATCAATAATCGAAGCATCTGCGACAATAATTTTGGTATTAAAGTAATTTTGGTTGGTTAATCCATATAGTTTTAATCGTTCGCTAACCCCTAGTAAAAAGTCTACTCCACTGCGATCGCCTGTAATTTCGTCAATAGCGATAAAGATATGCTTAACCCGTTGGGATAGCTTCTGTAGTTTAGTTTCAATTGGCTTGGCTTCAGTTTCGTTATAAACATCCCTAAAGATGCGTTGAAAGTGGGTTAGGGTATCTTGTCCCCCTTACAAGGGTAGGTTTTTTACAAAGGGAGGAGTAAAAGCTCAGAAATAAGGTAAAAGTATTAAGAGAAGTAAATAGTATAGTTATCATGAGATGAAATTAAATCAACATCTCAAAGATTGGAAACAGATTGTCAGTCAAAAATTTCCAGACCTGAGTCTACCTCAAGTTTCTGGATTAGCAACCTGGAGTTTTGGAATGGTAATGACACAATCAAGCAGTCTGACTAAAGTTTCCACGTTAATTGCCAAAATCAATCAGGAGAAAGACAATACGGTACGCCAAAGATTGAAAGAATGGTACAAAGAAGAAACAGCCAAAGCCAAAACAGGGAATAAAAGAGTATCTCTGGAAGTAAAAGGCTGTTTTGCCTCATTACTAAAATGGATTGTCGATTTACTACCTCAAAGTAATCAAGAGTTACCAATGGCATTAGATGCCACCAGTATCGGTCAAAATTTTGTAGTTCTTTCAATCAATGTTTTATATCGAGGTAGTGCCATTCCTATAGCTTGGAAAGTGGTTAAAGGGACAGACAAAGGTAGTTGGAAACCGTACTGGAAAGAACTGTTTCAATCTCTCAACAATGTTGTGCCGACAGATTGGAAGGTAATCGTTAGTGCTGATAGAGGATTGTATGCTCCTTGGCTATACGAACAGATTGTGAAATTAGGTTGGCATCCGTTTTTACGAATTAATCACCAAGGTCAATATCGACGACAAAATTCATCTTTATGGTATTCTCTATCAACAGTTGTAACTGATGCTGGCGAGAGTTGGTCTGGACGAGTGACTTGCTTTAAAAGCAATCAGATTGATTGTACTCTTCTAGCTCGATGGGATGAGGGTTATACTGACCCTTGGTTAATTCTCACGGATTTAAAATCAACTGATGCTGATATTGGTTGGTATGGATTTCGCTCTTGGATTGAATGTTCCTATAGAGATGTCAAAAGTGATGGTTGGCAATGGCATAAAACTCGTCTTTTGAAAGCCGAGAGAGCCGAACGTCATTGGTTAGCAATGGCAGTGGCTATGCTGTGGATGGTTACTCTGGGTGGAGAACAGGAAATTTCCTCTAAGGATGAATTAATTGGCGATCGCTCTTTAGCTTTTGAACCCACTCCTACTCGTCAAATCTCTTGTTTTCTTAATGGTTTGTTAACTATAGTAGCGCGACTGCTCAATGGTCAGTCTGTCGCTCTTGGTCGTTTGCTTCCTTTCTCTTTCAATCACTTCAGCGATTTGGCTTTTTCTGATTCTTCGTAGATTGTAAAAAACCTACCCTTGTAAGGGCCGTCGCCTGGGGTCTCCCCAGGCATTTATGCGCCCCGTGATGAAGATTTAGAGTTTTGTTTTGATGATTTCATCACTTTGGATTATTTAGAGCATCAGGCGAGAAAGATTGCTGCTAATTCTGGGTTGATTGGTATCCTACTTCCAGATTTTCGTGCTGCTTTTTCTCAAGCTAATTCTGCTCAGAGGGAAAGGATTAGGAGTGTAATCTCTTCGATCTATCCCGACTTACTCAACCTAATTTAACTATTTTCCTATCGAAGAGGCGATCGCTATGTTAGGAAAAGAAATTGTTAGGGAAAATGAATTGTGTTTGACTACTCTGGGACTGTCGGACATTCTGGCTGAATGCGAACGTGTCGATTTGGGTAGAGCGATTCCGACCCACTCTTCACTTTCTGCTCTCACGGCTACGGGTATTTCTTCCGATGGATTCGATTGGCTATTGCCGATAACACTCCAAGAAGAACTTCTATCATTTGCCGAAAAACTGTCATCTCAAAACGGACAGCTCACGCTGTCGAGCTTGGTTCGACAGACGTGTCCTCAATTACTGGGGGGTAAGAGCAGCCTTAAGCAAAGAATAAGTGTAGAAAGATGCGGTCTAAAATGGGCGCAGCAGCTTGTTACCAAACATCATTATTTACACAGACCAATTCACCCGCGATCGCTTCCTTTTGCCTACAGCATTTCACTTGATGATGAAATTGTTGGAACTATCATTATGGCCACTCCTCACTTTACGAAGAAGAAAGGATTATTTGGCTACGATGGTTTACCTACTAAATGGCAGGTTTTACAAATTGCTCGTCTTTGGATTGACCCAAAATACCAGCATCCGCAAAGCAACGGCCACGCTTCTAACATTGCTAGTTGTGCGATCGCCAAAGTTTTAAAACGGGTTAATGATGATTGGTTAGAACACCACCCACCAAAATACTTAGACCAACCTTTTAATATTGAGTTGGTTATTTCCTATGCCGATACCAGTGTAGGCCACCAGGGAACTATCTATCGTGCTGCTAACTTTCAAAGGTGGGGGGAAACTACTAACAATCGTCCTCGACATGGGTTATCTAAAGGAAGTAAAGAACCAAAGATACTTTATATATACAGGTTCAAGCAAAAATCAAAATCTTCGATTAAGAATTCAAAAGTTTTACTGGGGGGAGATAAAAATTCCCCCATACAAGAAGACAAGAAACGTCCATCACCTAGCCAAGAGATTTCTATTCCCTGTCTCATCAAGCAACCCAAACAACCTGAACTTAAGGGAGTAATTAAACAGGATTTGGGCGATCGCTTTGTCGTTTACATTCCCTCAGATGATTCTACGGTTACAGTTTCCAAGCTGTTAGTCTATCCAGATTTTCCTGAGAGTAAAAGTAGTGGACAGATCGAGAAAAACCCTAGTCAAAAATTACACCCCAGTAAAAACAACCCTAGGAAGCGGTGCGACCCTGCGGATTCTCAATCCGCTAAGGAACGCGCACCAAGAAACAGGCGTAAAAAAGGAGAAGGCAACGGCTCTATCCATTACCGCACCGTGACGAAGAATGGTAAAGAATACACTGATGCTTACTATCATTACGTAGAAAACGGTCAGAAAAAAACCAAATATATCCCCAAAACGCTGCTGAATAAAGTCCAAGAAGCAGAATCTTCAAAGCTTCCCGTCTCTGATATTTTATTTTTACTGGGGGGAGATAAGAAAAACCCTAGGAAAAGTTCTAACACTTCATTAACTTCAGTAGATGAAAAACTTAATGATAGTTGTGTCGAACAAGATAATTTAAACCCTAGGAAAAGCATACCCCCCAGTACAAGAAAGCGCAAACAAGGATGCGGTACGGGTTATATCGAATGCAAACCCATTCAACGCAGTGGCAAAGAGTATCAACAATACTGGTATCACTATGAGGAGTGGAGACAGGGCGATCGCCTGACTAAAAAGTCTCGTTACATTCCCAAGCGGTTATTGGCAAGAATAGAGAAGTTGGAGGCGGAGAAAGTAGCAGTGAGGAAGATTTTAGAAGTTTTGGGGGTGAAAAGATAGAGCGATCGCTTTTTAAGAGAGATTGAAATCAGTAAAGAATGAAAAATAATTTTTTGGCTTTGATGTAAATAAATATAAAACTTTGCATAAAAAGCAACAGTTTAAGAATAGTCCTTATAAAAAGATGACGGAATGTTGTCTCATCACTAGACATAATAGGTACGAGTAGCCTTTTTATGTGTACTAAGTTTAGATATAGATAACGACAAAAAAATGTCAATAACAATAGATCTCTTAAAACGAAAAGAAACATATTTTATGGCGACCTGGTGCTACAGATATTTCCCCAACTCTTTTTATCGGGCTTAGTACTGAAGCAATAGAACGATTTAAAGAAATTCCCCTCGTTGTTTCGCCTACATTTCCAGACTTGTGGGAAGTTGAAGCTACCAAGTGCCAACTTGAAGAAGGCAGAGTTTACTACTATTGGTTTAAAGTTCGCAACACAGAACCTTATGATTCTGGTAATGTCAATCAAATACTCTACTGCACCGATCCCATAGCATTTACTATCGATCGTCGCGTTCGCGCTCCTAAACCTGAAAATGTTCTAATAGGTAAGACAGGCATTTCCAGTTCAGCTCCGGCTAGTGTCATTCTTTATCAAAACAGAAAGTTGATTCCCTGCGATCCTGACGGCAGAATTATAGATTGGAATAACGACACTTCTCCAAGAGAATTACCACCTAATAATAAACTAGTCATCTACGAATTACCAACTCGCTGGACGCGCCTTACCTCGCGTGACGGAATTGAAGTTGGCAACGGAACATTTAAGGACGCTTTAGCTTTGCTAGTTCCAAACTTATTGGCTCCAACCTTTTTAACAGTTGCTGCTCTTAACAACCGAGCGCATCTCCTCGAATTGGGAATCAACGCTTTTGAATTACTACCTCCAGCAGATAGCGACCAACCTGACCAATGGGGTTATGGAACTTCCAACTATTTTGCTGCTGATTTTGAACTGGGTTTTCCTGTTTCCGCACCCGAACCGACAGCCTCGCATGACCTCGTTGAATTGATTAAAACCTGCCATCAAAAAAATATTCGTTTTTTTAAAGATACGGTTATGGCGTTTGCTACCGGAACTTCGCTTCGGAATATTAACTTTTTAGATTTTTTTGTCAAATTTGGTAGTGGCGATCCCGAACAAGAAGGACGAGATGGCTTTGGCGGAGATTTGATCAAATATAATTACTCAGTATCGGGATACGAGCCAATAAGTGGGAAACAAAACAATCTTTTTCCCGCACGTGCTTTTCTTAAAGCTTATTTGTTTCATTGGCTGACTTACTATCGAGTAGATGGTTTGCGTCTTGATAGCGTCAACAATATTAAAAACTATGACTTTCTTGAGGAAGTCAAAAATTTTTCACGTGCTGTTTGGAAAGAACGTCAAGGCAATGATGGTAACTTCTTGGTTATTGGAGAAAGTATAGGCTTTCAACGTGCCATGCTCGACCAAAAACGGTTAGATAGTTTTTGGAATGAGGATTTTAAGTATCGCGTCAAATCTGCGGTTGTGGGAAGAAATTACAAAGACGATCCTAACTTTGAAACTACCATACGCAAAATGATCGATTGTCGTAATCTCAATCTGGGTTTTCAAGATGGCTCTCAAGTCATTAACTACATTACCTCTCATGATGTCGAGGGAGAAGGTGCCGAGCGACTTTATAATTACCTCGATTTTTTCAAAATATATGAGAAAGAACAGCGTATTAAACTAGCGTTTGTTTGTCTGTTGACAGCAGTAGGAATTCCTATGATTTTGGCAGGCGATGAATTTGCCGATCGAATGGACAATGATATTTTTAATGTCTCAGGAGATGAGCGAAATTTTAGAAAGCAAGTCGATCCAGTTAACTTCTCTCGTTGGGATGATGAATGGAGAAAGCGTGTTTTTTACTATGTAGCTCGACTAATTAAGTTTCGTACCAAATCGGAGGCACTAGCAGTTAACGATACTGATTTTATCCACGTAGATTTCAACCAGGGTAAGCGTATTCTTGCCTGGAAACGAGGTTCTGGAAATGATGTTGTCGTTGTAGTGGCTAATTTTTCTGACTGGGGAAGCGATCTTCATAGTCCTAATGCAAAATATCTAGTCCAAAACTGGCCTCCACTTCCTTCTGGTAAAAAGTGGCATGAAATTACTCAAGAGCGCGATATTCCTATTGAGTGGGCAGGCAAAGAACCTATTTTTCCTTGGGAAGCAAAAGTGTATGCTGTTGTTTAGTAACAAAAGAACTTATTTTTTTCAATCTATTATCACCTGAAAGCTAACTATCTCATTAGAACTTATCTTGATTTTTCGCTCCAGCGATCGCCTCTTACTTCCCACTCCTGTAATTGTTCTAGCAAACCAGCAGGTGGTTTTTTCCCCTTAACTCGATACTCACGCAGAACTAAATTGCTCACACCCAAAAGTTCTGCTAGTTCCTGGTCTGTCAGTCCCGATTCTTCCTTAGATTCTTCTGTTGAGGTTTCAGGAGTTGGCTCATCCTTAGTTTTGTTCACCTCACTTTTAGCTTCAGATTCAATTAACTGCTCCAACTGAGATAGCAGAGATTCGAGTTTCTTCCTCTTTTTGGGGTCTTGCCAGAGTTGTTTGGAGGTTTTTAGTTTTTTATAAGTTGTATCGACACGAGTTTTGAGTTCTTCTTTCTGCTTGACTGGTTTAAGATCATTTACTTTCTCTTTGATTTGACTCAGAGAGAGGGAGTTGGTAATCGCCTCTTCTAGTAACTGTTGTCTGAGTTCTTCATCTTTGAGAGTGGCGATCGCATATTTGAGGGAACAGTTTGTAGTTAGGACGGTAGAAATTAAGATAGTGCTACCTAAATTTTTCTCTCAACAGTAATAAATTCAGGAATTAGACACTAAAAAATAAAATTAGGTTTTAGGTTATTCTTAAAAATGTAAATAAATATGTACAAAAGCATAAATTTAAAAGAAATAAACCAAGTAACTACAAAAGGACTCTAGTTAAAAAAACAGAGTTTTTTAGTTGAAAATTTACAATTCAAATCAAAATAATCGCTATGAATTCATTGAAAAAAATATTGCAATTGTCCAAATTTCTGGCAGTTGCTCTCGTATTTTCACTCTTTTTGTTTTCTCAAAACGCGATCGCGAAAAATATTACAGGGATGTCTGCAATTGAAGAAATGTTTGAGGCAGATATTCAAGGAGGAAATTTTACCGTTGATGCTAAGGATCTAGACTTTAAAAATAACCTCAGAGTCGGTTCTGCGGTGCTTTCCTTACCTCCAGATGAAACTGGAACGATCGAAGAAATTGCCATTACTGGACCCTCTGGAAAAATATTTGGTTGTGTAAATATAAAAGTGCAGAATGGTACTGATTTAATTAAATCCTGTGGCGGTCCAGCTTATTTAGTTCCTGGAAAGACAAAGTATTATGCAAAAGGAAGTAACTTTCAACCACAAACTGACCTAAAATTGAGAGTCAAACTATCCGAATAAAGTAAACATAATTTAGTCGTTATTTCAGGTGCAACACTTCTGACTTATTACACATTCAAATATGATAAGTCCGAACTGAGTTGTACTTGGAATACAATCAGCAAACTCTTCAACAATTTTAATCGAGCGAACGTAATGATTCTTCAAATTTATCCACTAGGTCATCTACTGGTTGGTTTCGCCGAGTTATTCCTTGTCGGTTGGTCAATTCGTTTATGGTTGCAATCTAAAAGTGTTGCCATGATTGTTTTACCAGTTATCTTGCTTGGAATTGGCTACGATAACTTGCTACTAGCTACTGGTACATTGGTTGGGGAAAGAGAATTATTAAAATCTCTCAGTCAAGTCCGCTTCTTAGTTCACCATCTTTTTGTACCCTTTTTGATTGTAGTGGTAGTAGAGTTGGCTCATCGCACGGAAGCAGTTTGGGCTAATAATTTTACACGCAGTTTAGCCTGGATTATCTCTTTAAGTCTTGGAGTAATAGATATCTTTAATCGATATATAGGCGCAGATTTAGAGCCGATTTACTTTGCTGGTGTACTGCGTTACACTGCCAGTCCCATCAAAGGATTACCGATTATTGCTATTGCAGTAACTTTTTTCCTTCTACTAATTAGTATTGGTATTTGGATTCGTTCTGAAGGTAGATGGTTTTGGTTATTTGTCGGTACTTTAGTTGCTCTTGGGGGTAATGCACTTCCCTTATCGACGGTGGGAACTTTACCAGGTAGTTTATCTGAATTTGTCATGACCTTAACTCTAGTTCTTACAGAGCAATATGTTCAACAGCCAAAAAATCTTGCACCTATATAATTTTTAGCGAAATTAGGAGATAAAGTAAATCATGTTTTTTATTTAAAGTTTATGTAACAAGCGAGCTAAAAACTTTTCACAACAGTAGCAAAAACAGATGCCGATATATTCTTTTGAAAACCAAAATAAACCTGAATTTGAAGCCCATTTCAAATTTCAACCACTCTCTTTTAGTTGGGTCGCTATACATCCAAACCCAAAAGGAATTATTCAATTTATTGGAGGAGCTTTATTTGGTTCTTTTCCAACTATTTTTTACGATTTCTTCTTAAGAAAATTATTTGCAGAAGGATATACAATTATTGCGCTTCCGTTTAGATTTACCTTCGATCATTGGTCGGTTTCTCTACAACTTTTACGAGAACATTATGTTTTACGCCAAGAGATTATCGAGAAAGTAATCGATTTACAGTATGACCCTCAAATTTATTTGGACGATGCTAATTATCTTTGGGTAGGTCATAGTTTAGGATGTAAATATATCTTGCTATTAGAGTTATTATCAGGATTTGAAGAGCCTAAGACAGATGGGTTAAATTGGGAAGAAATTTGGCAACAAATTAAACCTAATTTACCTGAATCAAATGACGAAGCTGTGCAAAAAGTTGCTCGACAACTAGAAAAGCTAAAAGATAAAATTGAAGACATTTATGATGAATGGCTAAAAATTAAAAAGACTATAGAAAAACTGGTTGGATATGGCATTGACCTTAAGGGATTGTTTATTAGAAATGAATCTTCTTTACTCATTGCGCCAGACATTAGCGATACAAGCAGTGCTATTCCTATCGAATCAGTAGCCAAACTCATTGATAATTTAGGATTGGGTGTAAAACCTACCAAAAAACAAACACAATTATTAATCGAAAATAGTCCTTTATTCTCTCTTACAGCAATTCTTTCTTTTGAAAAAGATATGATAGCTGGCAATCTACAAAACTTAACTGGTGATAGTGATGTTTTTTGGCTTGTCAATACTTTAAAAAATCGTTTGAGAGGAGTTAAACAGCTTAAAAATGCTTATCATCTAGAACCGCATGGACATCAAGTAGATAAATATGTAGTTGATTTTCCAGGTTCGATAATTGTTTGGTCAACTGGACTAATATTTGCACCTTTAATTGCTTTTTCTCTGCCTGCAAAGGCATTTTTTAATGAGGTGCGCAAACCTATTATTAAAAAGCTTTCAGAACGAGCAATACTTGAAGAAACAGCTATTAGCTTATTGTAGTAAAAGAAAATGAGTTAACTCATACTTTATATGTTTGCATCCAAAATATAATTATATGAAAATACCAGATCGAATCGAGCGGGCGGCAAGTAGAAGGGTTGAATCCGCACGCGATCGAATTCAAAATGCTAAGGAACATATCGCCAACGGTACTTCGCTCAGGGCAGAAACAGACCTAAATCGAGCTTTAGAGCGAGTGAAGGTTGTCGCTAACGTCAATGCTGCAACTGCTGCAAAAATTGTAAATTATGAAAACCCTGCCGATCTAGGACTTACAGGAGAGTCTTTACGCAAGGCAGAAGCGATTCAAGGTAATACTGCTGATTACGTCGGCGTAGCTTGGCTCGAAGCTGGGCGAATTGCCAGTAATGCCGTCGCTAGAATTATTTTCCGAGATGGTGAACCCCGAGGGACTGGATTCCTCGTATCCGATCAGTTGTTGCTGACCAACAATCATGTAATTGAAGACAAAGATCGTGCTACCGGACTGATAGTAGAATTTCGTTATGAAATCAGATTGGGGGAAACCGCGCCCGCTCCCATCAGATTTGAACTCGACTCCAGCACTTTCTTCGTGACCGAAGATCGAGACGATCTAGATTTTACGCTGATTGCCTTGGGTCGGCAGCTTACTCCCGGAGTAAATTTAACCGACTTTGGTTGTTGTCCGATTAGTTCCAGCAGTGCAAAGCACTCGGTGGGAGAACCAGTTACGATCGTTCAACATCCCGACGGTTATTACAAACAAGTCGTACTGCGGGAAAACCGGATCGTACATCGAGGCGATAATGTTCTACATTACATTGCTGATACAGAAGGTGGGTCGTCGGGTTCGCCAGTTTTTAACGATGCATGGCAAGTTGTCGCACTCCATCATTGGGGATCGCCACACCGAGAGCAATCGGCTGACACAAATGTAAATGAGGGAATTCGGATCAGTGCGATCGTCACAGAATTGCAAACGCGATCAGGCAGAATGAATAGCAGTCAGCAGCAATTACTCCAAGAAGCGTTTAACGCTCCACCACTGCAAGATTTTGGCACTCGTATAGTCGAAATTCGCCATACTGGAGGACCTCAAGCTATTTTGCCCAATCTGCCTGTTAACATTTTGTCGAACGTTACAGATTCTGAGAGGACTGAAGAACGCGGAAGGGGCGGACCTGCTAGCCGGATCGATCCCGTCTATGCCAATCGGCGGGGTTACAACGAAAGCTTTCTAGAAAATTTTCTCGTTCCTATGCCTCAATTAAATGCTACTCAGAGCAGCAAGGCTGCACGGGTAAGAGGCATTGGTAGTAGCGACAATCCATACGAACTTAAGTATCAGCATTTTAGTGTCGTACTGAATGCAGAACGTCGAATGGCTTTCTTTTCTATTTGTAATATTGATGGGTCTAAGCGCATCAGTGTCGATCGCGATAGCGGAAAAGCTACAAGTGGGCCAGAGGCTACGGAAAATTGGGCGATCGATCCTCGCGTACCAGAAGAGAGCCAACTTAACGATGCCTTCTATCGAAGGTTGCGAAACGCTTTACGAGGTGGAGACTTCTTTGCCAGAGGACATCTGACTCGACGGGAAGATCCTAACTGGGGACGAGCCGAAACCGCCGAACGCGCCAACAATGATACATTTCACCACACCAATGCCTGCCCTCAAGTGCAGACAGCCTTCAATGGATCGCAACAAGCTTGGCAGGGAATTGAAAACTACGTTCTCAATGCTGCTGATGACTCTAACCTTCGGGTTACAGTGATTACCGGGCCAGTATTTGGGGAAGACGATCCCACGTATGACGATGAGGAGTTTGGGACGATCGCTCTACCAAGACAGTTTTGGAAAATTGTCGCTCGCGTAGAAGACGATAAACCGCTAGTTATTGCTATTTTGGCGGATCAGAGCGAAGCTATGGATTTGCTATTTGCGGCGCGGCGCGATGCTCGCGAAGCTATCTGGGATTGGCCTGCTCGGCTCAGTAAAGACTACATTTCAACTGTCACCACGATCGAGGAATTGACGGGACTCGACTTTGGAAATCTTGCCAATTATGACGTTTATGCCCAGGAGACCAGAGAAAATCGGTTATTGGTGACTTCGCCCGAAACGCTTTTCCTCCGTCGCTTCTCTGTCGCCGGACATGGATTTGGTCGCTATACTTCGATCAGTGAGTTCCTTGATCGCTGGGAGAGGCGAAAGCAGACCGTCGATACTGCTGAAGAATCAGCAGTACAGAAAAGAACCCCTCCCAAGCCCAAAAAGCGCGAACGGAAAATAGTCGAGATTGAGGCTAGAGTGGCTCGCGTATTTGCCGACGATCTCAATGGAGCCAAACACCAGCAATTTACGATCGTTCCTAATAAATGGATTTCTGGAACCGAAGCAGCAAAAGCTGAGGTTGAGGAAGCAAGGGAAAATGGGCAAGAAGTCAGGGTAGCAATTCGATTTGGCGACAGTCGAGGTCTGGCAGATCGCGTTCCGGGTATCCGTGAAAATGTCGAACTGAAACTCAAAGGTGAGTGGATTTCCGCACGGGATGCTTTCGATGTGGGTGGGGAAGATATTCCCGTACTCCACTTTACTCACGATCCGATCGGTTGGATCTGCACGTCCGATGATTGCTTCAGTTAATTGTTAGTTCTTAATCATTATCATTAACTGAAGTTGGATACGCGATCAAATCCTTATTTTTTAAAATTTCAACATAAAGGTGATATATGACAAATAACCCCACAAACGAAAACCAGCCAAATAATGATTTGGCACAAACCAATGAATTTGAGTTGCTCACTCCAGAAGAGATAGCTCAAAAATCAAACTCCCAAGTTCATGTCTTTGGTGACGGAGTAGTGTGCGACACCGAACCCAGATATATCGAACCACGTGGACCCGAAATTGTCCTTGATGCCACAAACGGATTTATTCCACTTTGGGAAAAAAATACAACGTTGCGGTGGCGATTTCAACAACGCTCTTTCCTCGCCTTCAGAAATCCAGAAGCGGCTAAAGCATCGATTAGAAGACTGTTTGACCGTGCTTTCAGTGCTTGGGGTGATGCTGCTCCGATTAAATTTGAAGAGAATAGCCAATTATGGGACTTCGAGATCTTAGTCAGAAGAAATGATGAGTGCGATCGCAACGGGTGCGTATTAGCAAGTGCTTTTTTCCCAAACCCATTCCAAAATAATCAATTAGTGATTTACCCGCAGATGCTCGCTCGGACTGAGCAAACGCAGGTTAACACGCTAATTCATGAAATCGGTCATATCTTTGGATTGCGGCACTTCTTTGCCAAAATCAGCGAAACTGATGCTCCCAGCGTAGTTTTTGGGGTAGACAGAGAAGTAAGCATCATGAATTATGGCCCTAAAAGTCAGTTAACCGACGATGATAAGGCAGATCTCAAACGCCTGTACGAACTGGTATGGAGCGGTCAGTTAACGAAGATTAATCAAATTCCAATTAGATCGATAAAAGCATTTCATACAACTTTCTAGATCTAATTCAGTTCGATCGTTTTACATCGAAAGTTCGATCTCGGAAACTTTTACTTCATCTTAGACGACGAAATTGCTTTCACCGTATGAGAGTAGGAAGATACTGTTGGCGAAAGTAATCAACCTGAGTTTGGGATAAGAAAAGGAGGGAGTAGTAAGCTGAAAATGTAATTGATTCAGCACTCCCATCCCATGTTCATTTTAGAAGAATTGTTTTGTGACCTAGACGATTTCTGTCTCAGTTTTGAACCTCAATGGCGATCCCGCAGGGAGCTGCTTCGCAGACCGCAACAATTATCTCAAGGACTAAAAATTCGTAGACGCTCCCTTCAAATGAGTCTGAGTGAAATTATGATAATATTAATTGCGTTTCATTAAAGTTATTACCGTAATTTCAAGAGTTATTATTTGGCTCATGTCTGTGTTTACTGAGGGAGAGCCGAGATACGGATACTGTGATACTGTTGGCAAATTCAAAAACACACTTTCAAGCGATCGCTTATCGCAAAGATGAACAATGAGAAAGTACCAGTTGAAGAGATATTGAAGGTTTTGAGTAATAAAGGTAAGAGGAAAGATAAAATTCTCTAATCTACGATAAAAACTATTTTGCAAAAGGTCTAATATTTATTGTTACACTACCAACTCTTCGCCCAACAAAGGTTTAATTAAGCTTCAGTTGACACGCTTCTAATACTCTCAGCCTACGATATCTGATTGTTTTAATGCAGTTATTAACTCTTTCATAAACTCCACAAACACACGAACTTTCGCTGAAAGATATTGCTTTTGCGGATACAGTATAGAGATTGGTAACTCAGTCTGGGGAATATAGTCTTGAAGAATCGGTTGAAGTTCGCCTCGCGCGACTGCGATCGCCGCCATAAACTTTGGCATTTGCGCTACTCCTGCACCCTGAATCACCATATCCAAAACGACTTCTGAGTTGTCGAAGCGCAGGTAAGCATCTACCGGAAGCTCCATTGATTTTCCGTCTCGTTCAAACTTCCAATTTACGTCTCGTCGAGTCTGTGGAAAGATAAAGTTGACACAGCGATGCTGCGATAGTTCAGCAGGGGTTGTCGGTATCCCATATTGAGCTAGATACTGTGGCGAAGCATAGGTCGTGTATTGCGTATTTGCTAGGTGCTGCATGATTAAGCTACTATCACTGGGCACTCCGACTCGTACTACTGCATCAATGTTTTCTTCAATCGGGTTCACGAAGCGATCGTTAAACGAAACATTCAAACTTAGCTCAGGATAACGTGCTGCAAATTGCATCAACGCCGGAGCAATGTGCAGTTTGCCAAACGTAAAGCTTAAATCTAACCGCAACGTTCCAGTCGGTCTAGATTGTGACTGCTTGATTTCTAGTTCAGCTTCTTCCAAATCATTGAGAATGTGTCGAGCGCGTTTATAGAATTGTTCGCCGTCTTCAGTTAGGGTCAAACTGCGAGTCGTGCGCTGTAGCAAGCGTACTCCTAATTCGTCTTCTAATCGTAATACAGCGCGACTCACGGCTGATGGAGCCATGCCTAGGTGTCTAGCTGTTTTAGAAAAGCTGCCACTTTGAGCAGACTGTATGAAAATCATCAAGCTTTTGAGTTTATCCATCGCTGCCTTTTAATTTTTGAACTTTTTGCATAACTGTTTTGAATTTTAACTACTTTTTTTCTATTTATTCACAAGTTAGATTAAAGCCAGATAACTTTCAAAGCCACCAACAAGCGTGAGCAATCGAATATGACACAGCTTAGTAACACAGAACAAATCATTTTAGTGACTGGAGCGACAGGCAATCAGGGCGGTGCAGTAGCGCGCCATCTTTTACAGCGCGGTAAATTTAAGGTGCGTGCGCTGGTACGCGATCCGAATAAGCGTGCGGCTCAGGTACTTCAGCAAGCAGGTGCAGAACTAACGGTTGGAGATTTTAGCGATCGGGTCTCCCTCGACCGGGCAATGCAAGGAGTCGCGGGTATTTTTTCAATGCAGGACTTCCGAGGCGGAGCGGAAACCGAAATTTGTGAGGGTAAAGCGGTTGCAGATGCGGCAAAAGCAGCAAACATCCAACATTTTGTCTATAGCTCAGTCGGCAGCGCAGAACGTAATACAGGCATTCCACACTTTGACAGCAAGTTTCAAGTCGAGGAGTACATTCGAGCGATCGGACTGCCTCATACGATTCTGCGTCCTGTGTTCTTCTTTTATAACTACAACATGTTGCGCCCAGTAGTGGAATCGGGAACGCTTCCCCAACCGCTTCGCCCTGACACCAAATTACAGCAACTCTCTGAAGAAGATTATGGGGCAATGGTCGCCCTAGTGTTTGAACGCCCTGCCGACTTCTTAGGTCGCGAAATAGAAGTTGCCAGTGTCGAAATGACGATGACTGAAATTTCAGCAGCGTTTAGCCGAGTACTCGCAAAAAACGTCGAGTACCAGCAAATTCCATTTGAGGCGTTCGAGCAGCAAGTTGGAGCCGAACTCACGACGATGTATCGCTGGTTTGAAGCAGTCGGCTACGAGGCAGATCTCGCTCAATTGAAACGCGATTTCCCTAAGTTGAGCGATTTTGACTCTTATTTGCGCGATCGCGGTTGGGCATAACCAGTCAAAAGCATTTCCAAAAGTAAACCCTAAAACACATAAGAAAAAGATGAACGTTCTAATTATTGGTGCGACAGGCCCGACTGGACAAAAACTCGTGCAACAAGCCCTAGCTCAGGGACACGAAGTAACTGTGCTAGTTCGCAATCCTGACAAGTTTGAGCAACCCGATGACTCTACAGAGGGAACGGCTTCGCTTCCCTTGCACGTTTTGAAGGGCGATGTCCTCGATCCTGATTCTTTGCAAACTGCAATGTCTGGTCAGCAAGCTGTTGTGAGTTCATTGGGCAGTAAACTTAGCCGCAAACCTATCACTCTACTTTCTGAGGGAACAAAAAACCTGATTCAAGCGATGCAGCAGCAAGGGGTGCGGCGGTTGGTTTGTATCACAGGTCTGGGTGCAGGAGATAGCAAAGGACACGGTGGGTTCATCTATGACAGGCTGATTTTACCACTGTTGCTTAAAGAAATTTACAAAGACAAAGACCGTCAAGAAGCCGTGGTTCGCGACAGCAGTTTGGATTGGACTATTGTTCGTCCCGCTCCATTCCACAATGGAGCAGCGACTGGTAACTATCGCGTTTTTACTGACCTAATTAATGTGACCGCTAGTAAAATATCCCGTGCTGACACCGCAGCCTTTGTCCTGAAACAACTGAGTGACGATCTCTATCTACACCAAACCCCGCTGATTTCTGAGTGAGAAAATATTATCGAGGCTGTGAAGGGAGCAACGCGAAAAAGTTGGTTTTTCTCAACAAGCTCACCTTTGGCAGCGGCAGAGCCGATAAACCCAAAGAGCATCCGCTTCTAACTAAAAATGAGTCTATGTAGCGGTTTTTTGAACCAGAACTAAGGAAAAGACTGCATAAATTAGAGTTAGATGCTAATTTTTGCGCTCGCGTCTATAGTTTCCTCTTAGAGCTATTGCCTACTGGCGATTCCTCTATGCCATCCCTCAATTAGACAACGGAACTCCTTAACAACTAAGCTGTTGAACCCAAAGTGACGGGGTTTACAAGCCCTTGAATTCGATTCAGGGGACGACACCTTACTTATCAAGAATATCCAACAGTGTGGGAACAAAAAAACTATTTTAAACAAGCTGCGGTCGCAGCTAGCTTCATTACAGCCGTAGTTTTAATTTCATTTGCAGTTAGCTAATCAGCTTAATTTTTAATCTCTCGTCAACATTTATTGGATTTCTTCTAATAAACCTTGGTATGTGCGCCGAGGTTTTTTTGTGTTCTCTCTACTCAAGCACGCTCAGTTTCAAAATGTTCGATACCAATTTTAATCAGTTTTAAAATGGTCGGGGTAACTTCGGGTTTGTTACTGCGATGATGAATTTTGGCATTGAAATGATGAAGTGCGATCTCGCGAAGCGAGGCACTGCGTGACTACGGAGTAGCAGCGATCGCGGTCAGCTTCGCTGGCGCATTCGCGATCGCTCATAAGTTATAAGTCGATAACAAAGTTCAAACTGGGTTGTAGCTGTAGATTCTGAATCCAACAAATCCAACTAGCACAATAAAACCCAAGGTTCTGCGAAAATAATTAACGCCTTGAAATAATTCCATCCACGCCCAGGTAAATAAAGAGCCAAAAGCTATTAAATCTAACCCCACATTTATCAAACCAGTTGTGAAAATTAGTTTGAGTAAACTAGCTACACCCCAGACAATAATAGGTGGGTTTGGTGGTTGAGCGATGACAATATTACCATTGCTGTCACGGAAGAATTTGAGGACACGGTTGGCGAGGTTGCCTCGCCAATGTGAGATGTCCGTATCGAACAACGTCTCTTTTTCCATAGTCGAGAGTGAATTGTATTTATCATTTAGTTTCACAGTTATAAGAAAAATAAACACGCTCCTAAAGAGAGATTTTCTTGACAGACAAAATAGATAATTAGTTAATAGAGTTGTCGGGAAATAAAAAACTCAAGTTAATGTCAGAGATTCTCAAGCTGGATTAACTTTAAGCTGCCATTAAATACCAATTCCATAATCCTGCTGCGGTCAACATTAACCGGTCGTCAAAATCGAGGGTTCGATTGCGGTAAATTTGACTGACAGCATCATAACGTTTGACTCCTGCGAAGGCATTTTCACAAATGACACGAGAACTACTCAAAAGATGATTTTCTTTTGCTTGGTGCGCGTGCGATATGCCGTGAAACGACATATCGGTCGCATCCGCTTTTTGAGTTTCATTTAGTTCACCTCGTTTCGGCTTTTTATGAGGTACATGAATGTTGTCATACTGTTTTTGTAATCCCAGAAATCCTGAATCTACTTCAATCGGAATCTCTTCGGGAATACTTCCTGCAATATCATCTTCATCGTGAGCGCGTTTGTCATGTATTTTTCCTTCTCTAGCTTGAGTCAAAACTAAAACTCTTTTTTTTTCGTCTACTGCTGCTAGATGTTTTCGAGTGTGGCGTTTCTTCTTCCCCGAATAGTGAAGTTTTTGTTTTTCTGGATTTTTAGGTCTTTGAATTGGTCTTTCCGTTCCATCAATTATCACTTTTTTGACCTTGGGATATCTTTCAAGAAAAGCTTCAATACTATTCAACTTTCGTTCGGGTAAAGCCATTTTCTGACCTCTAGCTGCTTCTAATACTGGCTGTAATCTATGTACCCAATCATGAGCCACTGAGCGATGCATCCCAAAGATAAATCCTGCTAAATCGAATGTCGGATAACATTTGAAATAGAATAAGATGAAGAACAATTTGGCTGAACCTTTTTCTAGAAGAGCTTTCCTTCCACCCCCTACTGCTCTTTGTCTCGATTGTTTGTTTTGTTTTGTTATTGTCTGTTGGTAAAACTCATTAAATGTTGACGAGCTTGGACTCAAATGCTTTTTGATTTAAGCCTGTCAATGCTCTTAACAATCTGTCTTGTTTGATTACTTGCTCTATATTCAACATTTGTAACTTCTGTTTTCTGCCATTATCCCTTCTTATTTCCCGACAAGTCTAATCTTTACCTTCGTTTATCTTTTCTCAACTCTTTTTCACCCATCCTTCTCCTTTCACTTCCCACTCCTGTAATCGTTCTAACAAACCAGCAGGTGGTTTTTTTCTCTTAACTCGATACTCGCGCAGAACTAGATTACTCACGCCCAAAAGCTCTGCTAGTTGCCCATCTGTCAGTCCCGTTTCTTCCTTAGATTCTTCTGTTGAGGTTTCAGGAGTTGATTCGTCCTTAGCTTTATTCACCTCACTTTTAGCTTCAGATTCAATTAACTGTTCTAACTGAGATAGTAGAGATTCGAGTTTCTCTCTCTTCTTCGGGTTTTGCCAGAGTTGTTTTGAGGTTTTCAGTTTCTTATAGGTTGTATCGACTCACTCTCAATGTTAGAGTATTACAAGTGTTTTTGATTGCTTGAGAGTCAATCATGATTAAAGTTGTCCAAACGTTTTGAACTAACGTTATTCGTGGGGAGTGTCAATCTTTAAAACAGTTTCTATCGCCGCTAATTTTTGTCGTAAAACTTCCTCCAGAGCTTTTAGTTGGGAAGCATCAGCAGAGGCTAAGACTTCGTCCGAAAGATGTTGGAGATTAACTTTCGCCCTAACAATAGTTTTCAGTTCTCTATGAGATTTCGCTTCACTCCCTGCATATTTCTCCAGCACCTCATTAACCAATTTCCGCGTTTCGGCAGCCGATAGCTTTTTCAGGGTGACTTGCTTCGTCTTTTCGACTCGAACGGATTTAGCCTTCCGCTCCGAGATTTTCAAATTCTTAGCCGACAGCTTATTCAACGCCAAAGCATGAACGCCTTTTAGTCCCAAATTCCGAATTGCCTCTTTAAGATCGGGTGCTAAAGAGAGCATCGTGAAAATATTAGCGTCAACCGAAGCTGGATTGAGTTGTAAATTTAGTAATAGAGAAAGTAATAATTTTTCGTTCTCATCCAAATTTAGCTCGCTCAAACCCGACGATTGCTCTTGAGTATTTACCGTTAGCAGCTCGACAACCCGATTCATTTGCTTGTATTTGTTCAACCGTCGAACCGCCGTTGCAACTGTACGCGGAATTTCTGAAGCATTCAATTCAGTCTGAAATGACAATTCCCTTACAATCGCTTCTGCTTTATCTAAAGGATTGAGATCTTCTCGATGCAGAGAAGTCAACAGGGCTTTTTTGTGTAAATCTTCTGGTTGCTCCATCAGCACCGCTTTAATTGACTGCCAACCCAACTTCTTAGCACTGCGCCAGCGTCGCTCGCCATCAAAGATAATTAAATTTTCTCCACGGACGGACGGGGCGTCCTCCCGAATCAAAATAATCGGTTCTAATTGTCCGTAAGTTGCCAGGGAATGTGCCATGGCTTCGATACTTTCCGCTAAAAATGTCTGCCTTGGCTGCTCTTTATTCGGTTGAATTTCTTCTAGGGCAACATCTAAAACACCAGCTTTTGATGCCAATTGTTTTCTCAACTCGCTAAGTTGAGATTCTAATTCTTGAGAACCACTAGCGCGAAGCTTTTCAATTTCAGCTTTGAGGTATGATATTTCTTGCTCGGCTTCAGACAGTTGCTGAGACTGTTTGGCACCAGAAAAAAAGTTATTCAGATTAGGGGATTTACGAGGACTCATGAAGCTTTTTTAGTTTTCTTCTGACTGGGTTTGCCTAAAATTTTCAAAATCTGGGAGACGAGAGGTTGAAAATCAGCTACTGCTGGATGAGTTTTGCGATAGAGATGAAGGGGTAAACCCTGTCCGCTAGCATTGACAAATTCAGTACTGTCCCGAATTGGGGCAAAAATCTGAATATTCATCTCCTGCAATTGCTCTGGCAGAGCTTTTAAAATCTCCCTGTGTGCTGCCCTTCTGGGGTTGTACTGATTGGGAATAAAACCAATGATTTCTGGAATCGGTCTCAATCGTAAATGCTGACAATTATAGTAATACCATTCAAGTAGTTTGGCAGCCCCTTGAATCGATTTTGGCTCTAATTGAACTGGAATGACGATATGAGTACAGGCAGCTAAAGCCATTAAGGGTAATGGACCTAAAGTAGCGGGACAATCAAAAATCAGCACCTCGTGAGGCAGGGGATAATCTTGAAGTCGGTCGCCGAGGACGTAAGCACCACGCTTATGAACTACCAATTCATCTGCTGTAGCGACTAAAACCATACCTCCCTGACAGATATCTACTCTATCGGTATATTCACTCCAGCAAGGGGTGAGAGTCCAGTTGCCGTCAAAATTATCCTGAAGTACAGTAGCAATAGTGTGTTCGGGTTCTGGAGTATCGAGTCCGCAGAACAGAGTCAGAGAACCTTGAGGGTCTAAATCCATCAGGCAAACCTTCAATTTTTGTTGACTCATCGACCAAGCTAAATGAGTAGACAGCGTGGTTTTTCCACTTCCCCCTGCATTACTAATAACTGCTAAACGAATCGACATTATTCCTGCATTGTAATCGAACTGAATTCATCATATATCGATATATGATGGCACAGAAAATTATTGAGGCAAGGCTTATTTCGATTAAAACATTATAAACAGCTTAACTATCAACGAAGTGAACGCAACATATTATCTCAGCTATACGTTAGCTCTTGATGTTACCCCATTGAATAATTGAAGTTTATTTATCTACTACTTATACCAGTTTTCAAGCTCAAGGTCACGAAAATCAGAGTAATCTGAGAGATTACGGGTAATAAGAACGAATTCGTTAACACTGGCAATCGCTGCTATTTGGCTATCAACAAAAGGTGGGGTTTTACCAAGGCTGACTAAACGAGTTCTTTCTTGAGCGTGCCAGGTTGCTGCTTCTTTGTTATAGGGTAAAATCGGAATATTAGGTTGTACCACCTCTTTGAGATAGGTTTCTATAGAACGACGTTTTTTTGACTCGGGAAGACGCTGACAACCAAAAATAAGTTCGTGCCAAACAATAGTCGCTGTAGCAACCTCTCCATCGTGTAAGCGCAGCATCTCCATGACGGATGTGTTAGGTTTAGGTCGTAAGGGTTCAGATAAAACATTAGTATCGAGTAGATATCGCAAACTCACCAAATTACCTCGCGTCCTGGGGTTGAGTCGCGTACTCCTTCAAACACATCTGAATCAATTTCTAGTTCCTCTAAATTAGTGTGTTGGCGAAATTTTTCTAAAGCTTGCCAAAAGCTCGATTGTCTAGATATTAATCGATGATATTCTTCAGTTGAGAGAATGATTGCTACTGATTTTCCTTCCTTGGTTATTTCTATAGAACTTCCTCGTTCGACTTGCTGAAGAACTTCGGGAAATTGTTCGCACAGTTGCTGAGTTGAATATTGATTTAACATAGCTTAACTCTTTGTTCTCTTGAAAATTCAGCTACTCGCTCCTATTTTAAACATCATATATCGATATATGACGGCACTCAAAAAGATGAAATAAACTAATCGCTTTTAAACAAATCCTGGGGTTGACAATCGAGTGCTTCACACAGTTTAGTCAGACGCATAAAGGTTTCAATTCCACCTCTATTCCTCTCCCAATTCCGAATAGTGGAGGGATCGACTCCAATCAGATCTGCTAGCTGACGTTGAGTTAGCTTTTTTTGTTTGCGTAGCTCGGCAATGTTTGACACGTAGATTATTTCCATCTTGCGATTCATAGAATTAGTTTAGCATTAAATATTTAACGCTAAATTATTGACAGTGTGAAATTTTTCACGGTAAGATACAGAGAGGGCAAAAAAGAAGTGAAACTTTTTTAAGTCTATTCTTTTTCAAGGGTTTCCATACTTACGGCGAGTTTTTTTATGCCTAAAAACCGACCTAGTAACACTTCACTCGGACACCCAATCATTTTTGGCAAAACGCTACGAGCAGTTATTGGAGGCAAAAAAACTTGCATCAGAAAATTGTGGAGCGAGCGTCACGCCCGACATTTTATCAAGCGATACGAACGAGGTTTACCAGTTGCTGCTTTCGATAAAGACAAGCGCAGGGGTGGTTCCTTAGTAGGGTGGTTGAGGTTAACTGAAAAACCCTATCAAGAACTCCTTCTAGATTTACCCGAAGGCGATTTAGTTGCCGAAGGATATCCCAAATTAAATCAAGAAAAATTTATCGATAGATTTTTTAATGGCGACCCCTTTCAAGAGGTTTGGGTCATCAAGTTTGAATTTGAACCATTATCAGAGCCAAACCAGCAGGCAGAAAGTCAAGCAGAAAGCTCATCTTTAACTACAGTAACTTCTCCCAAAGCAGAACGAGCAATTGTAGTTGAAGTTATCGAAGAACTTACAGATGAAGAACAACAAGAACGCCTCCATCTCGAAAGACAGGTAGAACGCTCGTTCTATGTTGCAGGTAAAGCACTCCAACAACTGCGAGACAGGAGATTGTACCGCAGTACTCACAGCACCTTTGAAGATTATTGTCGCGAGCGGTTTGGTTACAGTCGCCGACACCCCTATCTTTTAATCGATGCTGCTATTGTCGTAGATAACCTATCCCAAAAATGTGATCCATTGGATCACATTTTACCCACTAGCGAACGTCAAGTCAGACCATTGAGTAAACTAGATCGATATCAACAAGTTGAGGTCTGGCAGCAGGCAGTAGAAGAAGCAGGTGGAGTCGTACCGAGCAGTCGCATTGTCAGAGATCTAGTGCAGCGTATTAAAGAAAAAACCAAAGTGCCTAATCCCTATCGGGTAGGAGAAGTCTGTCAAATCGTTGCCAAAGATAATCTCGAACTGCGAGGAAAAGGAGGATGCTGGTGTATAGTCAGTGCAGTTCACGACTTTAGCTGTACGGTCAACACTTGGGACTGCGAGTATCTTGTCAAGCTAGAACATTTAAAATCCCTCGACTACACTCTTGAAGAATGCCAACAAATGGAAGAAATAGGCGTGCGTATGAGTTTATTGCGAGAGACAGGTAAGCTAGATGAAGCAGCTATTTGGATTCTCAATGGTTTAGCCAAACTCAAACGAGCTTACCTAACTTCGATAGAAGAGAAACTATTGAGTTTGCTAGAAACAGAATATGGTGTTGTCGATAAAGAAGAAAAGTAAACTCCCCCATCCTCTAAATCTCCACATCAATATTCAAAGCAGGATTATGAGTATAGCGTTCGCGCACGTGGAGGTAGATAGCTGTAGTTTTGAGATCCGAATGTCCCAGTAAATCCTGAACCTGCCTGAGATCTCCTTCCCCTTTTATTCCTAGAGTACCGGCAGTATGTCTCAAACTGTGAGCCGAAAGAGTCCTGCCCGAAGCGTGTTTGAGATTGGCTGCTTCTAAATACTTATCCACAATCCAACGAATACCGCGTCGGGATAATCTTTGAAAGTGCGTTTTATGAGAAAGAGAGATAAACAAAGGACTTTTCTTAGTTAAGATTTCCCCTCGAGCTTCTCTTGCTTCTAAATATTGCCACAACACCTCGGCTAAGTCTGGACGCAGAGGGATAGTTCTAATATTACCCTTACCTTCAACCCTCAAACCCCAGTTTTTTCCAGAACGAATTAAATCACCAAAATCGGCTTGGTGTAGTTCTAAGGTTCGCGGACCTTGTAAAGCCATAATTGCCACTAGAGCCAAATCCCGCAGACTCTCGAGAGAATCATCACGGGGAATCATCGAGAGCAAGTATCGCAGTTCTTCCTCTTCGAGAAAAGTAATCCGTTCGGCAGCATCGACTTTTTCTCTAGGAGGTTTTATTCCCATAACTGGGTTTTCTTTGACCAGTTTTCGCGCTACAGCCGAGGTATAAAAACGACGAACTGCTACTAAAGTTATGGCAATAGTAGAGGATTTAAGTTTTTTTTCACCAATCAGATAGCGACGGTAGGACTTAAGGTCTTCTTCTGTCGCCAGAGCCGGATTGACTTTTTGCTCGCCACACCAATTGAGATACTGATTGACCCGACGCAGATAGGTAGTTACCGTATCGGGAGCAGCATCCCCGGCAGCCACATCCAACTCCAAAAAAGCAACAAACGCCTCCAACATCGCTTCAGTGGTGGGTAAGATAGCGAGGCGTTCTTTCCCCTTACGTCGGGAGCTCGAAACTTGTTTTTGCGATCGCACTTCGGAGTTAGAATTACTATTCGATCTAACTTTACAACAGATCGCGGGCAGAGAGGAATTTGCTGCCGATAATATATCTTTCTGGCAGTAAAACCTCTTTTCATCAATCAAATAGAAAAATTAATTGAACGTATAATTAAGGAGAATTAGCATTATCATCTACCCAAAAACTCAGCGTATAATTACGCGCCTATGCCATTTATCTCTAAAGTTATTGAAAATACAAAAACCTCGATTAATTATCGAGATAATTTCGCGCAGTTTTTAGCTGAATCAGAACGAAGTGCTTACACAATTAAAAATTATCTCTAACCAGAACCAGTCAACTGCAAGAAATTTAAGATTATTTAGGGTTTCGCAAACCCACTAAAACAGACTATCAACTTAAGCTATCTCTCCCACTTTTTTTCGCTCTCCTAGACGTAAAAATTAATTGCTTAAAATATGCAAAAACAACAATTTACCTTAAATAAAGATGTAATTTATCAAGGAAATCAACAAGTTCAAATCGAACTAAAACAAGGGACTTCATTTGCAGTTCGTCAGATTGATTCGCTTTTTAAGTTGGGATTATGGATATTTAAGGCAGAGAACCAATTAATTTTTCTACCTAGAGCTACACTTTTTGAAAGACTTTTTCCCTTAACGGCTACATATACAAAACTTGGTACAGCTTATAAAATTAGAGCAGAACAAGTTCTTGAATTTGAAAAAGTTTTTTTAGATGGAATAATACAAATAAAAGATGAATCATTAATTATAGATGGAATTTATAGTTTATCAACTTATAATGAACCATTACAAATTGCTAGAATTTTTCAAAAGTTAGAACCTACTGCTTTTTTAAGAGATGAGTTTGAGGAATATGGCAAATCAAAAATTAATTACTCGCTCGGAGCGGATAAATTTTTAACAGTTGTAGATAATAAACAATTTGATTTAGATATAAATTCTTTCCCATTAACAAAAAAATATCGCGTTTCTTTAGCAGGAAGTACGGAAACCGAGCCTTTTAATTCTTTAGTCTGCTATTTATATCTTAATTTTTCCCGAGAAGAAAAAAAACCTAATAGTATTTCATTACTCTATAAAATAACATCGGGGTTGCAGCATGGTAGTCTTAAGTGGTGTTGTCAACCAATAGAACTATTTGTAAATAATGATTGGTATTCTCTAATAGAAACAGATAATGCTAACTTTCAGCTACTTAATATAAACTTAGAATATCAAGAAAATTTACCAACAACAAACTGTACTTGGTGTAGTAAAAAAGAAAATAAATTAGAAAAAAATGTTGTTCCTGTAATGGGAACAAATATTGCTATTAATTTAATAATTGATGGCGATCTCGTTACAGGAAATATTGTAGCTTCTGGATATTATATCGATAGCCTAGAGCCTAGTACTTACCAAGCAACTATAGTTGGCGAAATAGAAAAAAGCAAACAAGTAGAAGAATTACGCCAATCTCTTAATTCTGAAAACTCAAATTTTACTGGATGTTGGTTAACTAATGTAGAAGCTATAGGAAAGATAACATTAGAACAAAATAGTAATGAAGTTCGAGGTGCTTATAATCGAGTAAATGAAGTTTCAGGCGGAGAGATTATCGGTATTGCAGAAGGTAATTTTCTAGAATTCAGTTGGACAGATCGAGAAGAAAAAGGATGGGGGTATCTTCGTTCATTAAATCGAGGTGGTACTTTATATGGAATGTGGGGAATAGGCAATTTTCCTTTTAAATCTCAAATTTTTATTGCTAATTGGAAATTGCCTATCAATACTGAAATCGCAGTACAAAATGATGAAATATTTTTAGAAGAGTTTAGAAATTTAGGGCAGGAATTAATTCATCAACAAAGATTTGAACAAGGACTCATTATTTTAGAAGAAGTTCTCAATTTATATCGTCATCAACGACATCAATTAGATATATCTTCTCAAGAAAAATCAAAGGATTTAACTAGTGAATACTTTTCTTTATTTTTTTATGTTTTAAGAAATAATATTTATTTAGGTAAATATAATAATTTACTCGCTCATTTAGAGCATCTAATTGAAGTAATACAATTATCAGGTGGAGAACAATCTGCAAGTATATTATTTAAAGAACGTACAGCTTCTATTAAGAATGATTTTGCTAAGTTTAAGCAAAGTTGTCACATTCTAACTGAAGGATTAGAAGAAACTAGATTTTTATTAAATGGTGAAAATGAGCAAGGTAAAGTTGGGATATTTTTTGATCAAAAAAATAATTTAGGAAATATTATTAATGACATTGCTAAAAATAGTTCCGCGGAATTAGCAGGTATTTTGCCAGGAGATATTTTAATTGAGGTGAATGAAGTTGAGGTTCGATATATCCCTATTAAAGAAGTTTATAAGTTACTTATAGGTGAATCTAATACTAAAATTGCCATCACGATCCAAAGAGAAAACAAAACACTAACATTTAGCTTAATTCGTCAACCTTTTAAAGTATATCCTCTCAATCGCCGAAATGAATTAGTCAATTTTTACAACTATTTTGAGCAAAATTTGCTCGCTCTCATTACTCTTACAGAAAGTGAATTAAATAATTTAAAAGAATTAAATTTTAATATCGTTCGAGGAAAAATTAATTTTCTTGAAGCTTGGTCGATTTTACGAGATCGTCTTACTCTACTTGAAGAAAAAATTAATTTAAACATTGAAGAGTTATTAAAGCTTAAAGAAACAATATTTATTGATTATCCTTCTTTGTTAGAAGATGTTACTTTAGCGATCGCTTTCCTCAGTCAGTTAAGTTTTAATTTAAAAAATCAGTATCATTTAAGTAAGATACATTACAAATCAAACGATAATATAAATCTAAGAGAATTAGAGCGAAAAATTGAAAGTTTTTTGACAGAAAATCCAAAATTATCTCAGATAGAAACTATTTTATTTCGTTGCTATTTACATTACTTTCAAGTAGTTAAGGGATTTTGTTTGACAATTAGCCTTCAACATGACTTTATGTCGCGAGCGAATATTGTCGAATTTTTTGAAGTGAATCAACAAAAATCTAGGTTAGATTTATTTAATTTAGCTAGCTATATTGAAACATGGCGCAGTAAGTTAGTAGAAGATCTAGAAAAAATTGAGGCTTTAGAAGAAGCGCAACCTTTATTTACTAAAATTATTGAAATATCAATTGCTTTAGGAGATGTTAAAGAAGCACTAATTTTTTCAGAAAAATCCAGAGCAAGAGCTTTTGCCGATCTTTTAGCAACACGCTTTGCTCGAGATATTAGTCAAGATTTGAGGAATTTTCCTGTTAACAGTTCCGAAATTAATTTCGAGCAAATTCAACAACTAGCTCAAACTTATTCGGCGACAATTGTTGAATATTTTGTTGTCGATCGAGGAGAAATCGAATCTAAAGTTTATATCTGGGTAATACAACCAAATGGTTCTATTTTTTTAGAAACAATTGAATTAAATTATAATTTACAACAGCAAATTAATGGCTTAGATAGATTTTTAGAAGAAGCTAAAAGTTCGCATCATCTTGGTTCTTCAACAGAATTAGCAAAAAGTCAAACTTTATTGACTGAACTCGCTCGATTATTAATCAAACCGATCGAACATTTTTTAAATACATCTTCAGCAAATAAAATAATCTTAATACCTCATAAAAGTTTATTTAAAATACCTTTTGCTAACTTATTCAATTCCAAGAGCGATCGATATTTAATCGAGCAGTATTCGATTATTTTATCCCCTTCCATTCAAACTTTAAATTTAACTCAGCAGAATTTTGTAAATAATAGCGATACCCAAAATGTTTTAGTAGTAGGTAATCCCCAAATGCCATCTTTTAAGACATTACCATACGCCGAATATGCTGCTAAAGCTATATCAAATTTATTCAAAACCAAACCACTGTTGGGAAAACAAGCAACTAAAAAAGAAATCTTAACTCAACTTCCTCAAGCAAAAATTATTCATTTTGGTACTCATGCTGAATTTAACGATTTACAACCATTAGAAGGGGGAATTGCTCTAGCATCAGAAGGAGAAGAGAAAGGATTTCTTACTGTAGGAGAAATTTTAGCTCGGTTTGCACCGCCTCAAACTTTATCTTTAAATGCGGAATTAGTGGTTTTGAGTGCTTGTTCTACGGGACGAGGTAAAATTACTGGGGATGGTGTAATTGGATTAGCTCGTGGTTTGATGGCTGCCGGAGTTAAAGCAGTTTTGGTTTCTTTATGGGAAGTACGAGACTTGCCCACAGCTTGCTTGATGTTGCAATTTTATAAATATCTAAAATTGGGAAATACTCCTAGTGACGCATTAAAACAAGCTCAAGTGTGGCTGAAAAACATTACTAATAAAGAATTATGGAAATGGTTGTGTCAAGAAAATTTGTCTGTTAATTCAATTGATAAAGAAAAACTCAAAAATCAACTTTACCCATTTAGACATCCTTACTATTGGGGAGCTTTTTATCTAATTGGTTCTTAAATTTGGAAGTTTTTCTGCAATATTGTATGGTTTAAACTAAGTTGTAAAATAAATCTGTCCCCTGGCATTCCCCAAAAATTAAAATAAATATAGGCTCGACTATCGGTAACTAACTGAGTTGAAACAAAATCATCTTGCCAAAAATCTTCTCCAGATTCTTCTAATATTTTTGCTTCTAAACCTATAGGTAGATAGTCGTTCCAATCTGGTCTTATTTCTACTAGAATATCGATAAAATCATCATCTTCGTTCTTAATAGCTAAGACTAATTCTAAAGATGTATCATCTAACTCTATAATTTGTTTTTGTGCTTTAGCTTGGAGGTATTTCTCTGGGGCAATTTTGCCTAAAGTTAAAGCAATTTGCCATTGAGTTTCGAGGTCGTTAATAGTGTTTAATTTTTCTTTTAAACGAGCAATTACTTCTCGATTGTTAGCTTCCCTCGAGCCTAATTCTTGGGCTGCTAAACGCACTATATTTAGATCTTCATTATTAAGATTGGCTAATAATTCCGAAATTGATGTTAATTCTTCTTCGTTAGAATTACCCATTAATGAACCAAAAGCAGGAGTAGCAAAAAAGTCGGGATTAGTTCTTAAAGCTGTAATAGTAGCACCAACTATTTCTTCTAGTTCCCAGTCAGGTAAAATATTGGATTGTAACCAATTGCTTAAATTAGTCCAAAGATTATTTTCTGTTTCTACTTCTACTTCGACTAAAGAGACATCTATAACGCGACTTTCTAATATTTCTGTTAATTCTCCAGCGTCAAATTGAGATTTAATTCTTTGACAACCTTCTAATGTTCCAGTGATAGTTAATTTAATACTTCCATCTTCGATTTTCTTGATCGTAATAACATCATTTCCAAAAAATCTTTGAATTTCTTTCAAAAACTTACAAAGAAAATTAAAGTTAATTTGTAATGGATTTATATCGATAATAATAATTATTTGTCCCTGTCTAAAATCTTGTCTCGAGCGATAATTTACTGTTTTTCTTGTTAAAGATAAAGCTTGGCTGATTTTATCGACAGCAATGTCATCTATATATAGATTTAATAATTTTCTCAACTCCAGACTAATCTCTTTAGAAGATAAATCGGGAAACTTTTGTCTTAACTTAAGTTCTTTACAAACTTTAGTTATATGTTGAGAGGCAGTGTTAGGTTCGATCTTTAATTTTTTAGCAATATCTTGATAATTATTGGAATTTATAAATTCTATTAATACCTCTTGAGTACGAGGTGTTTGATTTAGAAAAACTTTAATGAATTCTAATTTTTCTTGATGATTCATTCTGGTTAAACTAAACGATATAAATCGATATGTAAGTTTGTACATAATCTATTTTTTTACACGATCTATTTCGTCACTTGAGTTTGTTTGATTCAATTGGATACATGACGAAATTCAAATCAAACAACTGATGTGATGAATTCATCCTTAATAACCCAATTAAAAGGGCAGGAGTTTTTAAGTTGCCTAAACCAAATCAATTTTGGCCCGATCGCTTTTAAACTGATGCACCCAGAAGATGGTATAGCTTGGTCGCTCGAACAAGCTACCGAAGCCATCGAACAGTACCGACGGTTTCTCATTTTGAGTTATCTCTATTCCGAAAAGATCGTTGTACCTTCTAAAATTATCGATCGCGTCTGGCATTTTCATATCCTAGATACCGCTAAGTATCGAAAAGATTGTCAAAATCTGTTCGGTCAATTTATGGATCATTATCCTTATTTTGGCATGAAAGATGAAAGCGATCGCGAAGCTTTAGATGAGGCATTTATTAAAACCCAAGCTTTATGGGTTAAGCATTTTGGGGTAGAGATGATGTAATCGATCGAGGTTGTTAAGGAACGCTCGTTCATCACTAGTCGTTTAATTTTTTGTCATTACTAATTGCTATTTCATCAGGAGTCATTCAATGAATTCACAAGCTGCGTTTTGCTTTTTAATGCCTGAAGCTGGTTTTTGCTTCCTCGACAAAAAAGGCAATCTACAACGTCCTAGTATCAAACTACAGTTGAGCGATTTAACTAAATCGGTTCGTTTGTAATTGAATAGGTAATCAAGAGTGGGCAATTGATGCCCACTTTACGGCAAATTATATAATTAATCGAGACAATGAAACCAATAACTAACCTAAAAGATGGTTCTTATGACTTCGATTGCTTTGCAACTATCGAGCGAAAAAAGGAAAAAGATAGATTGAACTATCAAGCAAATTCATTACTACCTCTCGAAGAAAAGATTTGGCTAGATGCAGGATTAAAAGAAGGAATGCAGATTGTCGATCTCGGTTGTGGAACTGGTACGATTAGTATTGCGATCGCCAAAAAATTTCCCAATGCAGATATATTGGGAGTAGATTGTAGCGAGCGTCTATTAGACTCAGCCAGACAACTTCAAAAGCAAAAACATCTAACTAATGTTAAATTTGTTCTCGGCGATGTTTATGCTCTCAATCTATCCAATGGAGTAAGCGATTTTGTTTATGGGCGATTATTATTTCAGCATTTAGCCGAACCTGTAAAAGCCTTGAAAGAAATTGCTAGAGTCCTCAAACCAGAGGGGAAAGTTTGTCTAGTTGATGTTGCAGATAGTTGGTTTGCTTTAAATCCCGAACCACCAGCTTTTAGAACATTAAGAGAAGGTTTGAGAACTATTCAAGCTAGCCAAGGAGGAGATGCTCGGGTTGGTTATAAATTAGGAAGTTATTTATCTAAAGCGGGTTTTAGTAATGTTAAAACTAGAGTAGAAGTCGTAACTAGCGATCGCTTAGGTGGAATCGAGCAGTTCTTAGAGTTATTTTCGTTTGGTAGTCCTTATTATGCTCTCGATCGCAATCTTGAAAAATTAGCTTTAGCTGCTCGTGAAGAAACGGCAAAATTAGTTAATGTAACTCATGCTTGGGGTGCATTTGGCTTATTTGTAGCTACTGGTACTCGATAATTACTTCGTGGTGCGATCGTGTTATTGTTTTTGTCGTACATATCTTAGCTTTGCAGTAATATGTCAGACAACATCAATCATAGTTATTGAATATGAAAAAATTACACAACGTAAAAAATATTTGGCAACAATCTCAAAAAATAACTCAAGAATTTAGTCAGCAGTATATTCTCTTAAACCGAGAAGACAAGCAATTAACTCTTAAAGAAAAAACTGTTTTACTATTGTGTAAACAAGCTGAAGCAAGAGTCGAACATCTTACCAGTTTACAACCTGAAGAAAAGGAAGGGATGATTGCTGTAATAGAAACAGAAAAAATTAAGGCTAAGTTACACTTCACTCCCGAAAAGATTATTGTTAAAGATGATTATATTAAAGGAAAATTAAAATTACTTAATTCTCCTCAATTAGAGAGTAACTCAATAGTTTATCGTTATCTAATTGCAGGATGGCAAACTTTTTTGGGTAATAAAATTCCTCACCAAGTATTACCTAAAGATATAAAAGTGGAGCAAAATAAAATTTATTATTCTTTGCCTAAAGACAAAATAGAGCTTTTAAAACCTTTTTGGGCTGTTTTTCAAGATGACTCGGCTTTATTGACAACTTTGCGAGAAAAAGAATTAACGATTACAAGTTCAGTAGCTTTCAATAGGGATAATTTTAAGGTTCAAGATTTACTTTAGTTGTTTATTGCTAATCGCTAAAAGATAAATTTTAAATTTTGATAATGAAGAAATAGCTAAATGGGAATCTAATTATATTCTGCGATAAATTTCTCCATCTCGGCGGCGGCGGCTTCCATTGCCAAATTATTAAAACCCTCTTGAGCTAGAGTAGCGTAATTTTTGGCTTCTTTAACATTTTCAAGTTTTTTGGCAACTATAGCTAGATACTGATAACAAAAAGTACGAGAACGTCTATCTTGATGTTGCTCTGTAAGCTTTAGTAGAGAGAGTAATTCTTCTTTCGCTTCAGTTAGTAGATCTTGATTAATTAAAATTACAGCAATTCGGGCGCGAATATAAGCAATCCCTCTGTGATAATTGTTAGTTTTGGCAATTTTCAGTGCTGTTTGGTAGGTATCTAAGGCTGTTCCAAACTCTTGGGAGTGGGTATAAATTTCCGCTTGATAGTAGAATAATTGACATTTTTTTTCTGAGTAGTTGGGAATAGTAGTTGGCAGAGTTTGAAAGATTTGTTGACTGCGATCGCACCAGGTTTGGGCTGTTTTCCAACTGTTGGTTTGCGTTTGGCGGGTATAGAGAGCCGTAATATATAAGGATAAATCTAGTTGCCAATCTAGAGAACAATATTCTTTTAAATCCCAAGCTTCTCGTGCGAGTTTCATAGCCCGACCGCTAGCATCGGTTTGATCGATATGAGCCAAAGTTTGACTAAAATGAAATTTGGCTTCTGCTACCATTTGCCAATCTCGAGCTAAAATAGCGCGATCTAGTAGCCAATCCAACCAAATATTTCTTTCCGTCCAATATCCTAAAGTGCGAGTAAATCCTTTTAAACTTTGCCAAAAGGTTTTCACATCCAAATAGCGATTGTCGAGCGTACACCACTCAACTACAGAACGCAAATTTATCCATTCTACTTCTATCTCTCGATAATCATGCCACTCATCAGCAGACAGAGAAATATAAGGTTCGACTAATTCTAAATACCATTGCACCCAGCGAGCGCGAATTTGGGCTTGATAATCGGGTTGTTTCTCTAATTCTTGTTGCAGATATTCTTGGGTGAGGGAGTGAAGAGTATATTGTTCTGTTTTTTGGGGAAATAATAGATATAGATTGGCTAGGTGTTGGAGATGAGAAGAGGCAATTTCTTCAGTTGTTCGATGTATGTATGCGATCGCTTTTGTGCTGGCAAATTGGTTAAATAAAGCGGCAATTAGCAGATAGTGATAGGCGGGAGTGGGAGAGAGAGATTTAACTAAATCGGCAAAACAGAATTGGAGTAACTCATCAGGTGTATTATCTACCACCATTCCAATCAGATTGTCTGGAATTCCTGTGGTGACAATTTGTGCCATTTGATAGGTAATAGCTAAAGGTAATCCTCCCGTTCGACTATAAATTGAGGTTATTTGCTCACTTTGAAGGATTCTTTGGAACTTTTTTGCTAAATCATCGATTAATTCTCCACCTGGTTGTGGTTGTAAGTGAGTTAGAGTAATCGAACAACTATTGAGTTGAGGGAAGGGGATTCGACTAGTAAGGATAATTTTGACTGTTTCGGGAAAATGAGAAATTAGATTGGCAATAGTATCGCGATCTCTTACTGTTTCTAAGTTATCAATAATTAGTAGAACGATTTTACGATCTAGATAATTTAATAGAAGTCGCAATTGTCGCTCGAAATCTAAAGAAGGTTCGAGAGGAAATTGTAAAGTGTCGCTTATGACTCGCACGATATCACCGAGATACTGCTCTGCTCCAAGTAATTTAGGCATTATATTATTGCCCACAACATGAGTAGTTTGAGCAGAAGTAAAAATTATCGCATCAAAGGAAAGAGTATTAGTCTTATCTTTACTAGCTTCCAGACAATAATAGGCTACTTCTAAAGCCAGTGCCGTTTTACCACTTCCACTCATTCCTTGAAGACAAATTATTTGTTCCCTACTTTTAGCAGAAAGTAATTCTAAGAGGCGATCTAGCTCGCTTTCGTAGCCAAAGAGTTTTGTATAACGACGAGGGGGAAGATTGTAAAGAGGAAGTTGTCGATTGAATTGAGTTGGATATATTGTGTACCAATGTTGTTCAAATGCTCGTAGATTTCGTTCGATATAAGCAAGTTCTTCGGGTGAATGCCAGAGTTTGAGAGTGAATATCCAGTTTTTGATCCCTCTATATGTGCCTTTATCATTTTTAACTCGTTTATCTTCTAAAAGTTTTAGCTTTTCTTCGAGTATCTCTTTGAGAAGATATCTCAGACGATCTTTGGAGTTGGAGGGTTTATCATTTGGCGAAGATGAAAATGTTTCTATCAATTCAAATATCTTTGCATTTAATAGACTATCTAAAGTTGTGTCAACCTTCAAACTTGTTTGATGCCATTTGGTTTTTAATTTTAATGATGATTTTAAAGGTGGATTTTTTTGAGAATCGTATTTAAGCAGGTTGTTTAATAGATTGCGTACTTCCTGTTTGAGTATTTCCGACATTATAAAAAAAAGATTACAAAAAGAGTTTACCGATTGTATCTGTTTGCCCAAACTACATTTGTAATAAAGGTTTCAAAGAAAGATCGAAATCTTTGACAAAGTTTATTCGTTCCCCGAGTATCGATAATTATCGACGTTTTGCCGACTTTAAAGTTGAAAGTAATATTAAAGATTTTGAACGATGAGTGACAAAATTACGTCTGTTGCCGATCTGGGAAAGTACAAAGATATCGTCCATCAATCTGCCTTGGCCTCCGCAGGTCTGGCAGTTCCCGGAACATTTGTTCCTGGGGTCGATCTACTTGGCGTTAGTGGAGTTTGGATTAGTATGATTTATCGCATCGCTGAAACCTCTGGCAATGGCTATATTGAGAAAGGTGCCATTCAGCGTTTTTGTGTCAACCTCGCTCAAGGTGCAGGTTCGTATTATTTTGGTAGCAAAGCGTTGCAATGGCTATTAATTGCCACTGGCGTGGGAGCGATTGGTGCTGTAACACTTAATTCAGCACTAAATTATTTATATACTGCTCGCCTCGGTGTTTATATTGCCGAACAATTCGATCGACCAGATTTTCATATGGAAAATGTTTTTTCTGGGATCGGTTCTATTATTCCTATCATGTTTGCTATTCCTTCAATCGATGAATTAAAGTTTGTTTTTGGCATTACGAAGGATGTATAAATTTTAACTGTTTTATTAATAAAACAAACATACTTCACTGAGATAAAAAGACACATCTTTTTGAAAAAAAGGATTTTTAAAACTGCTATTGGGGAGACTGTACCAAAAAACAATCTAACTTTGCTACGGCATTTTTTGCCACTACTTCCTTAGCTGTGGATGCAACCTCCCTTTTCATGGTATTTGACAGCGTAAATTTTATAACTTTTTCGATTCTTCAAGAATTTTGCTTTGATTTTAAAAAGGTTGATTAATGTCTCAAGTAAGAATACATATATGGCACGATCGAAAGGGTCGAATTACAGCAATTGGTTATTCTCCTCTCTTTTATAAAGTTTCAGTCATTCCTCCAGAAAATCATTCTGTATTAGAAATTAAAATCGACGAACATTTAATTGACAGGTTTTACCAGGCTAAAACAATTGCTCAAATCGATTTGCCCAAATCGTTTTATTTGCAATTATTAAATCTCAGTAGCGAGCATATACTCAATCGCGATCGCTTCGTGTCTCAGTATAACCAAGATCGTTCTTTTGATGTCATTAAAAAACCCACTTGAACTAAAAGTACTCGAACAATCTAATTGTTTTCTATTCCTTGCATGAATTCATAATTCTATTCGTACAAAAAAATATCCAACAAACAAGAGAAGGAGATTTTAAAATGCCTGATACAACTTTAGTTACTGTAGTTCAAAATTTTGATTGGGATGCTACTAATGCAGCAGCTAAAATTTTGATTCAATTAAGAAATGGCGATCAATACTTCGTTTGGTATGACTGGTACGATAACCAAGTTGTCCCCAAAGTTGGTTCGGCAGTTACCCTTACCTATTCAGGATATGGCTCTGGAATAGATTTTCACAAATTAATTAATGTTGGTACTGGAAAAGAAACTCGCGTGCTTCGATTTGCAAAAGCTAATTAAGCACTTGTCAGACATGTTGGCGGTACATAAGATTCGTGTGACAAGAGGTTGCCTACTTTTGAAATCATTGAAAGTCATTACTGAGTCAAACTATAGAAGGCAAATTCGCTCGTTTTTTCTGCAAATACAAAATGCTTATATCTGCTTTGAATTTTTGGCCCAATCTAGAAAAGCCTTTTCAAACATCTATGGAAGACATAGCTACATATACGCCATTTCAATTAACTTTTGCAGTACAGGAAATAATTATTTTTGAGCAATTAAAGGGTCGAAATGAATGGAAATCTCAAGCTTTCGACATGGTAGCAGGAGCTATATGGCAGTTTAATTCTAATGGAACCTTTTTTTTTGCCCCTGCTAATGGCAGAAAAGATATGTTTCCGTTACAAGGGAATTACGTTACACAAGGAAATAGGGTTGTCTTTGAAGGCATGACTTTTTTATCTGTATCAGCCTCCGTAGCAAGTACTTGGTGTTTTGGAGAAATAGATTTTAATGTCAACCCACCAATAATGAATATGGAATGGGGAAATGATAGTAGTACTGCTGCTATGGTTAGCAATACTCTATTTGACTCGAATCTAAGTTCGACCTATCGCACTACGCTCGTTCTCCGACAAATTTAAAAAATTTAAAGCAAGTTTAATTAGTTTTAATGATAAATCTTTAGTCGAGCGAGGGTTCTGAGAAAAGGTCGAAAAACTTGACAGAGTTTGTTCGTTCTTTAAATATTTAATGTAGTTTCTGTGATTTTAAGGATTGAGCGAGCATAATTTCTAATCTAGCGATCATTTTTCTCTCAAGTTTAACCAAAATATCTCTATTTGCAATACTTCATTACTTTTTTCTGAGGAGTTATTTAATGTCCAAATTTGTAGCCCAGGAGGATTAGGCTTACCTGTTGATATATCAGTTCGAGATTTGATTGACAGTTTCAAGAAGCTTTGGACTAATTTAAATCATGAACATGATTTTGAATTTGAAAAGCAATTGGCTCTCAAGGAATTTTATAAAACTGATGTTGCCAAATTGTCTAAGGGTCAAAGAATTAGAGTAATGGCATTCTTAGCATTAGCAAAGCGAACTTTCAGCTAAATAATGTAGCAAATACCAGGTTTTTCAGATAAAAATAAATATTGTTAAGTTATTTCTAAAAAAAATCTGTAATCACCTTTATTTCAGCTAATTACGGGTCTTACTTATATAAAGAAGCTATTTGTATATCTCAATCTACCTCTCCAATAACTAATTACCAATCATCACTAGCAAATCGCTTAAGAACTTATTTTAGTGGCTTTAGGATAATGGCTTTAGAAAAATCTCAGATCATCAACGATATTATCAGCAAGCGCAAAACTACTGCTGCTGAACCGAAACAAAAACAAGAGAAGTTAAAATCTTTGGAGGCTTCACTGCGTAAACTCAAAACACAAAAGCAAACTCTTTTAGAAAAACCTGGAATAACTCCTAAACTTATCGAACGACTGAAGCAAATTAATTTTTCAGTATTGATTGAAGAAGCTATTCAAGAACAACAGGTATGGGAAAATCTCTGGAAACGCTTTGAACGTAATTCAATAAATATTGGTGTTGTTGGTCTAGCTCGCCAAGGGAAAAGTACTTTTCTTCAAGCGGTATCTGGATTAACAGACAATGAAATTCCCAGTAGCGATGGACAGCCATGTACTACGGTTCAAAGTAACATTTTTCACTCCGAGGGAATAACTTCTGGTGTAGTTCATTTTCATTCCGAAAAATCTTTTTTAGAGGAAGTGATTGAACCTTATTACCAAGCATTAGGTTTTCCTAATCCTCCTCAAACCTTGACCCAATTTCGTAATGTGTCTCTTCCCTCGATGCCTATTAATCATGGTCAATTAGCTAAAATTGAGTCACTTTATAAACATCTAAAAGATGAATACCATCTTAATTTTGATAAGTATGCAAACTCTCTAAAGCCAGAAAAATGGCGTAAGGAAATTGCTCAAAGTGAAATTAAACAATACGTCTCACAAGAATATGACAGTAATAGTAATCCTAAATTCTTCAATCATTTAGCAGTCGAAAAAGTCGAAGTTTCTTGTTCTTTTCCTAAAGTTGACGTTCAACAGATTGCTTTGGTTGATATGCCTGGCTTGGGAGATACTAGACTAGGAGATGCGGAACGTATGATTTCTGCACTAAGTCAGGATGTTGACTTTATTCTCTTTATTCGCAGACCTAATAAGATGGGAGATTTTTGGGGAGAAAAGGATATAAATTTGTATGATACAGCTTCTAAAGCACTTGAGGAAAAATTACCTTTAGAAGAATGGTCTTTCATGCTGCTCAATTATGATGGAGAAAATCGTCAACGATGTAAAGATTTTGAGAATACAAGAGAGCAAAAGGGGATTAGAGTTAAGCAATGTCTAACAGCTAACTGTAACAACTCTATAGAAGCCAATCAAGTTTTAGAGCAGGTTCTTGAATATTTAGTCGAAAATATAGTCCGTTTGGACAGACAATATATATCTGCATCTTTAAGTAGTCTCAAAAGTCTGCAATCTAAAGTAGAGCAAGAGTTAACCAGGGCAAAAGAACTTATTGAGGATTATGGGGATGGTCATGCTGAATATGTATCTTTTAGAGAGAATTTAGTTAAGCAGCTATATGAAAAAATAGAAGACTTCCGTGAAAAAACACGTCTTCTAAAAGATCAACCTAGTAAAGAATTTATCAATCAAGTAGATATAGCTATTACTAATTGTCAGGATAATCCTGGTTTTCCTAGTTCCGAAGAGATCAAAGTTTGGATCAAAAAAGAAGGTATTCCCAATGAACCGCATTTTAGAGCCATTCAACAAATGCGAGCAACTTTTCTACAACATTTTCATTTTTTAGAAATAGAACTAAAAGACTTCTTAAATAAAACAAAATTGGAGATTGTTGAAATCTTTGTTGATTTAGGATTGGGTAATTTAAATAACAAACAAGGCTTAGAATCCTTAAAAGCGATGGCAAATGAATTAAATGATAGTTTCCCGAAACTCAAGTTAGGCTTTAAATTTCTGGCTTCTTTTGAGATTTCTTATCGAGGTTTTCTTCAATCGAAGGTTTGGCAAGAAATTAGCGATAACAGTATTTTTCCTTTACCTCTAGGTCAACCTTTTAATGGTTCTTTTGGTAATGTTGAGGACATTATACTTGACCTCAAGCAACGGCATCAAAAAGCAATTATTATTTGTCAGGAAACATTAAAAAATCTGGCACTTTCAATTACGAATGTACAGATTTCTATGGTTGAAGAATTTGCAGATCATATTACTCGTGCCAAAGATATAGAACAAGAGTGGGACATTTTATTAGGAAAATATCGTTCTCAAGTCTGGACAGAATTTAAAGATTTGGAAGAACGCAAAGAGCTTCAACAACAGTGGAATAGTTTAGTCAAAGAAGCTTTTCTAGAAAATCAAAAACTTAATTAACAATAAATTCAGTAAAATTTAGTGAATATATTACGCATGATTAAACGCAGAGATTTTAATGCAGAACCGATCCGTCTAGGTATTTGGGGCGTATCGGAATCTGGAAAAACTGTTTATTTAGCAAAATTATATAGAATGTTGCTAAAAGAGGGATGGAAAATTCGTATTAGTGGTGACTATAAAGATTTTTTGGAACAAGCTATAGAAAAACTAGACAATAGAGAACTCCCTAATGCGACAAATACTTCAGACGAACAGATAAAAACTTGTCAGTATCGGATTAGTAATGATAACTTTCAAGAAACAGGAAAAAAGGTTCAAGCGGTTATCGACTTTTTTGATATAGCTGGTGAATATTATGGAGGAGAAAATAAAATTAGATATAGAGAAGAGTTGAGAATCAATCTGAATGGGGAAGAAGTTACTCTGATTGATTACTTGTTGAGTTGTGATGGCATTCTATTTTTGCTCGATTACTGGAGAAATAGTAACAAAACAAGTAATGGAAAGTCTCAACTTCAGCTATTGGAAGAATTGTTCAGAGAAATGTTTGAAAGACGAGAATATTTAGATTCTAAAGTAAGCAATCGAAAACAAAACAATAGTTTTGAACAATTAGAATCTTATGTTGTTTTTGCTGTCACTAAAGCAGATCATGAAGATATCGAAAATTCGGGCATGAGTTCGATTGAACTAGTCAGTAAAGTTTTGAATTTTGATCCTAAGACTGAAGATATTATTAATTGGTTTGATAATTATTTTTATGTAGATAAGAGTAAGTTGGCAAGACAAATTGACGATGGCTATTATGAAAAACCAAGCAAATTCCATCGTTGTCAATTTTTTGCTGTTTCAGCAATAGGATCTTATTACGATGAAAAATCCGGAAGATCGAAATCAGGTGTAATTATTCCAGAAAAACCCAATCCCGATCCTCAAGAAAGAAAATCTGATGATGTGTTTAGTCCCAAAGGAGATAAAGTTTCTAATCCTAGCGATCGCTTTGGTGGAAGAGAACGTAAAGATCGCAACCAAAAACCCAAACCCCAGATTCTTAAAGGGGTAAGACTAGAGCCAATGAATGTGGTCGAACCTATTGAGTGGTTTATAGAAGGAATTTTAAAGAACCCACCAAAGCTTCCATCAATTCATACTAATACTCCTACTCCTGGTGAGAATGAAAAAGAATAAACTATTCTCCGAATCAAAAGTTAGAAAAAATATTTGAATTAATTTAATTAATAGCCAATGTATAGTCAATTAATTCATGGTAAATTTTGCGGTAAAAACTCTGGCTATCGCTTGATTGCTTGCACTCCAGATTATGAAAATAATACCGAATTTATTTATATTTTATTCAGAAAATACCATTTCTGGGGTCCTCAAGGTGTAGGAGATGGTAAAGCGATTGGAATTTTTCAATTAGATGCAAACCGATTAGTTTTGGTTAAAGCAGCTTTAGCTGAAGACGAAAATCAACAGCTTTTGTCTAGTGCAGATCGTGATGTTCGTCATTTCTATCAACATCATTACATTTTGGCGGATAGAGTGACCGAAAATATAGAGCTTTTAGAAACTAATCCCGTAGATTTTTTGCTTCGTTTTTTAGATCGAACCAGTCCTTATTTTGCTGATTTTAATCAGCCTATTTATCCGCATTCTGCAAACGGAAGTTTTTGGGAACAAATAATATCTGAAATTTTCCAACCAACATCATCAGAAATTACTGCAGATCGAGCTAATAAGATAAAACAATTTAGTGATGATATAGATAATCAAGCTCGATCATTTTTACTGTTAACTTTAGGTGCTATTCTTACTGGTCAAAAAATTATACTCACCATCGATAATAATGCTTCAGACCCTATAGATTTGGTCAGCAATCTTTTATTACTCTTACCAGCTAGTTATCGTACTAAAATTGCGATCTCTATTGGAACGGTCGAAGAAAATCAATGTCTTTGGGCAGACATAATTATTAAAACCGATCAAGAACCAGCATATCCTCTTGCAGAAGAATTTATTTGGTTAGATCGCGATCGTAAAAAGGTTGTTGGAAAACACGATCCAGATATTTATAATCATCGATATCTAAATGATTTTGTTAAAAAGGTTTGCAATAGTCCTGAATTTATTGAGCATTTTATCAAGCATTTGAATTCACTTTTTTCTAGCGTTAGAAACTTTACTAGAGACGATCTTCAGCAAGCAAGTAGCTTGATTTATTTTATTTCAGGATTACCAGAAGACCCCAAAGAAGCACAAGAAATACAAGAACTACAAAAACATAAAATAGATCTTTGGTGTAACTACATTGCTGAAATTTATGAAAATCATAGCAATACTGATTATTGGCAACCAATCATCGATGATTTTAAAGATGCCGATGACTTTTGGCAAGCTTTATTGAAGCTTTTCCAAGAGCATGGAGAAAGTTTTCCGATTGCTGTAGAACTTATATTATTAGTAATTCAGAAAGTAGGAATAGAGCAAGCATACCAAAAATTAGAAGAGGTCAAACAAATTGAAGGTTTACCATCGGCTTTAATCAAAATTGGATTACTAAATAGATTTCCTAGTGAACTTGAAAATAGCGTTCTCAATCAACATTTGGTTGATATCTGTGAGGAAAGTATTAAAGATATCCGCGATCGCTATCTCGTGAAAGACTCTGTTGTAGAGTTTGATGCACTCATTAATTTTCTACAAAAATCTAATAGATATCAAAGATTATTTTCTTCAGCTAAAGAAAAATTTGAGTTGCTTTCTAAGGCTTTGAAACCAGAACTTAGTACTAAAACAATTAAAAGTATATTCAATCAATATTTAGCTATTAAACTGCCATATGCAGATGAGCAATTTTTCAACAGCGATCTTTATAGGCAAACATTGGAAAAATTTTTTAGTATTAAAAATTGGACAAAATACTTTACCGCAGATAAAACTAAATCTTTTAATTATTTACCTGCAATAGCTCAGGAAATGGAACTGAACTATGAGAAAACTGATCTAATGTATGCTAATTTCCTAGATGTTTTTTCCCCTCCACCTGAAAATACCTATGAGATTCTAATTGATATTATCAAGAAAGCTATTACTTTTGATATATCAACAGAAAAGGATTCAAATATCGAGCTTAAATCTTTTCCAAGTAAAATAAAGCTCTTCTCCACAACATATCAATGGTTTAAAAATAATAATGCCGAATTAGAGAAACGATTAAAGTCATTAGAAAATGCTTCAGAAAAATGGAATAACTGGGATGCTTTAATTACTTTTTTAAAAGTAATACCAATGGAAAATATTTTATTAGTTGAAGACCTATTAAAAAATGCTTTTCTTAAAAAATCATTGCTCAAATGGTTAAAACTATTAAAAGCAGATTCAAGCTTCAAGGAGGATTTTTTTAATAGTTATTCCTGGAATAATATTCAATTAGAAACTATTTCAGATTTGACACGAACCGAAGAGGGGCAATGGAACAAATTATTGACTTGTTTAGTAGTAGAACGTTTTACCCAAGAGAAAGAACGTCTAGTAAATGTCATTCCAACTTTGCTGAATTATTTATGTCAACTATATTTTCAAGAAAAGAGTATAAGTATCGAAGATCGAGAACTGTGGATTAGATTAATTGAACCATCATTTCTTAAGTATTTATCTAATGTTGAACGTTTAAATATTTTCTCTTTAAAGTGGCACTTAAAAATTTATTCTGATTTTATTATTACTTTACAACCACTTGACGATACACAGCAAAAAGCTCTTTATTCCATAGCTAAAAATAAATTTGATTTGGTAGATAATCTTAATGATAAATTTCAATTATTTCAGGATATTTATAAATATTTAGCCAAAGATCATCTAAAAAAAATTGCCATTGATTTAATCGAATTTTGTTCTACTCCTAATGAAATTAGTAGTTTAGTTAAATTATGTCAAAAATTTGATTTTGATAATCGCGACATCAAAGAAATACTTACAAAGGTTAAAAAACAAGTATGTGGTTACAGTTTACTAGATTTATTGTTTAGTTATTTAGAGTTAGAGCCTATTTATGAATATGATAAAAAACTAATTGAAATGCTGTTTTTTATTTCAATCACCAACCAAGAACAGAATAAAAAAATTGGAATTTTCTTACGTAATTATAATTACGAATGCGCCAATTTAAAATTGATAAAATTGATAAATGACAAACTGATAGAGCAGCAATATCTTAACTAATGTCATAATTTAATAAGAGTAATATTAAATTATGACAAAATAAATAATAAAACTAAAATATATCGATATAAAATTATCAAATTTTCGGTAATATTATGAATAAAAAACCAAAAAAGTGGAGATGTTATGGAGGAAGAAATGGCCAACCTGGTCATAAAGAAACGATGGTCAATATAAGGCAAAAATGTAATAAATGTGGTGAAGATCAACCAAATGTCTCTACTTCCTCAGAACAAACAAAACCCAAAAAAGATGTCACTCTTCTCGCTTTATTAACAGTATTAAATATTGGAAGTGGCTATACAACCATCAAAGGTGCATTACAAATGTTCCCTGTGCCATTGGCTTGGTCAGTTGGGGGTGTAATTCAGACTTTATTATTTCTTTCTACTTCTCGTTATATTCTCAATCATGCTCCTAAACGGAGATGGTTAACTATCCTAGTTGGCTCGACTTTAAGTATATATACTAGCTTTTTTGCTTACTACGAATTTCTGACTAGCGAAGGACAAAAGCAGCAAGCCTTAGAAAGAGCTTCGACTGCACATGATAGCTTGGTTTTTGAAGTCTATACTCCGATTGAGCGCAAAGTTAGTAATCTGAAAAGCGAAATTGAGACGAAAGAATTACGAATAGAAGAAGAAATTGCTGGCAATAGAGCTTCTGGTTTACCAGGATGTGGCAGTATATGTAAGCAACTAAAAAATGAAAAAGAAGAGCTTCAAAACCGCTACAACAAACTTTTACCAGTAGCTAAAAATCTTAAAAGTTTGTTTGAATATCAAATAGAAGGAAAAACGCCAAAGGCAATTTTTGAGACAGATCTTCGAGCTTTAAGTAAAGTTTCAAATGATTGTCTTCCAGAAGACCCAAATTTTGATTGTCTACCGCAAGAATACGAACGAGTTTTAAATCCTAGAAGTACTGATTATAGGGAATTCCGTGGTAAATATATCGATGAAGATAGCATTTATATTTTGTTACAGCCCTATCATAAAATTAGAAAATTAGAACCTCCAGCAATCGCTGCTGGAGTACTCGCGATTACGCTTGATGGTCTGATTATTGCTTTGGGAACCGGGATAGAAGTTTCTGAGCAAAAAAAAAAGAGAAAAAAGAATAAAACAGACATATTAACCTTATCAATATTGGGCAAAGGTTCAAATTTTATAGAACAGTTACTTCATGAAATTGATTCTAAAAATTTGACTATTAACTATACAAATTCCCAAAAAAAAGACTTACAATTATCAGAGAATAAAACATCTTACTTACTCTTACTCAATAAAATTAATACTAATTTAGGTTGGGTAGAGAATGATAAAAGAAATAGTAGTTCAGAAGCTCATTGGCAGATTACTTCAGATAGTAATTCTCAAAAACTACGAGATTGGCTTATCAACGAAAGGGAAAGACTAATTAATGAAGAAATGAAGAATGATAACAAAACTCAAGCATCTAAATTACAAAAAGTGACATTTAGATTACCTCGTCCTCAAGATTTAAGTTCAGAATAACGAACTAACTCATATTAATATCGTTGAGAGCTATCATCATTTCTTGGATTGGCTGTTCTTTGGTAAAGATGGCGTAATTACAGACAATGACCCCGTAGAGGGCGAAAATATAGGGTTCGTGCAACGAAGTGCAAGATCTGAGCTCCACTTTCTGGGTAACTGAACCAGGTAAAACTAATTGTTTTGCTAACGCTTCGATACGGTCGGCACGTTTTTGGGTCAAGGTCTTTTTAAAACTACGATAACGATCGAGAGGGATGGGACTGCCGACAGGGGTATAAGGACCATAACGAGTCTCCTGATGTTCTACACTTACGGGGTGACAAGCACCCCAAACCCTTGCTTAAAGAAGGGATAAGCGTCTTCAAGTTGTGAATAAAATCAAGTTATTTGTTAAGAATGATAATCATTGTATTTTGAGTTGATTTTTAGTTCAAGTCAAATAGATTGATTAGGAAGGGTGATTGTATGGTAGAAAATATCGGTCATTTGCAATTAAAAATAGACCGATAATCATGAAATTATTACCATTATATACAGACCACATTAAACTGTGTTTAACAGCCTCTCAAATTCAAACGTTAAAGATTTTAATTTGGCTACTCACAGTGCAAAAAACTGTCAAAATAGAAAGACTTTCTGCTTGTTTTCCTTTACCAATCCGCTATGAAAGTCGTCGTAAACATATACAAAGATTTCTAACTCAATCGGCTTTAAGCTTACCTTTATTTTGGTTTCCTATCATTAAGTTAATTATTGAAAAAGAATTCCTTTGGGGAAGTCGATTAATTCTGACAATAGATAGAACACAATGGAAGAATAATAATATTTTTCTGATAGCTGTTATTTATAAAAAACGAGCTTTGCCAATATATTGGCAAGTGTTAAATAAAAAAGGGAGCAGCAATTTAGCGGAACAACAGGCGATTATCAAACCAGTCTTACGTTTATTGAAACAGTATGAATTAGTAATTTTGGGGGACAGAGAGTTTCATGGTGTAGAATTATCCTATTGGCTCAAAACCCAAAAATCACCTCAAAAAATCTATTTTATATTTCGACAAAAACAAGGAACTAACTTAAGAAAGCCCAAAAGAGAATACCAAAAGCTTTCTAGTTTAGGAATTAAACCTGGTCATCAGCTATTTCTCAAGAACATTAATATTACCAAAAATAAAGGATTCGGTTATTTTAACTTGGCTGGTTATTGGAAAAGAAAATATAATAAAAAAGTCGAACCAGAGCCTTGGTATTTGCTAACTAACTTAGATAACTGTCAAGAAGTTATTAAACTTTATCGCAGTCGAATGGGAATTGAAGCAATGTTTAAAGACTGCAAAACAGGTGGCTATAATCTTGAAGGAAGTCAAGCTAATACTCAACGTCTTACTAACTTAATTTTATTAATTGCTTTAGCTTATACTACCTCAGTTCTGAAAGGTAAATCAATTAAAAATTCTGGACATCAAAAATATATTGCTCGTTTAACTGAAGCACGACGAACAAGCAGGCGACATAGCAATTTTTGGCTAGGTATTTATGGCGAATTATGGATTATTGCTTGGGAGTTTTTAATTAATGTTGTTCGAGATATGATGAATTTGAATCGCCAGAAAATGCCGCATTATCAAAGAGGAATTAAAGCTATAAGTTTGATAAAACTGGGTTGATTGTTTACTGCAACTATTATTCGTTATTTATTATTTCATAATCTAAATCTTATTAAGATATTCAGCTTCGCGAGTGTCTTTTGAGTTGACTAAAAAGTCAATTGAGCTTTCGACAGTTATTCTGGCTATTAATGATTATCATTTTAAATTTTTGTCTCGATTTTTTATTCTTTCATTATCGGCTTTGTTCTTTACTGTGGCTACTTTTCAGGTTACTTGTCACCCCGTCAGTGGTTGCTCCTTTGAGTCGGTCTAGAGATAGCTGGAGTTGTTTTTGTTGGGAGGTTAGGCGAGTTTTTTCAGAGATGCGATCTGAGATGATTTGACCTTCTCTGATAGTTTGTCCTTCAGCTATTTTGAGGTCTGTCGGTTCGGCTACTTTAACGGTTACGGTCAATCGTCTGGGTGAAGTAGTAGCCGTGTCTGTTTGATTAGATGTCGATGTTGTAAGAGGATAAGCATGAGAAGAAGCTGGTGAAGTACCAGTTACCTTGTTGGTGAGAGTCGAAGCGAGGATAATTCCTGCTGTCGCTAGTGCATAGGGAAGTAGATTACCAAACCATTTCATAACAAATAACAATACTGGTGTTCTGTTATCTGTCTTAGTCTATTAAGTAAAGTTTTGGGTGTAATCTGAGTTCGGGTAGAGAGATCGCGACCGAAGGGAGTGAACCCCTCGCGTAGTGCCTCGCCGAAGGCGAGATCGCCCGTGCTATGCACAGCGTAATTTTGGTCTTAGAAATAGCGATTGCTCAATTCCCCCAGTACTCTCCAGGAAGATCCTTTTTTTTAACAGTAACCCTGCCAACTTTTTTACCTGACATTCTCAATAATTCATCACCTGAAAATTCAAAACCAAGCTTGAGTGCTATTTGTGCAACATCATCTGCTGTTGGTGAAGCTAGCACCTCATTTTTGAGTGCAGGATCGGACTGCATTTTCTTTAAAAATGCCTCAAGTTGATCTAAAGCCATATTGAAACTCCTATTCTCGTTATGCAGGTGTTGCGAACTTGTCGAGCGAACTTATTATATACCATCTTAAATGCTCTGAGACTGAATATTCATGACCGCCAAATCTTAACCTCTACAGTCCCAACTGCAAACTGCTCTTTCAATAAAGCGATCGCTCTATCCAACCCACAATAATTCAACTTCAAACTATTTCCCACAACAGTCGCCGTAACCATTTGATTGGGTTCGATTGATATTTTCACATCTTCAGGAAAATCTATCGCCAGTTCACCACTCAAGTAAATGTCTGCACCAGGATAAGCGGTACGTAATTGAGTCAGTTTGGTAATGGCTTCTTCATCATTGAAATTAATACTTCTTACCTCAGTCTTGGAAGCTTCTCCTATTTCTGTACTTACTTTGCTTGTAATAATCTGTTCTCCAGTCTTATAAACTCCCTTACTATCACTAACAATAAATTCACTTCCTTCAGTACCCAGAATCAAATACTTACCATCCGCCGAAGTTCTATCTGTTGCCCAAACTCCTTTAATCTCGGCATAAACATTGTGAGAGCTAGCATTCTTGTTATAAAGTTCTACTATTCCATCTTTTAAACCCAAACTCTGAGATAATTTCTGAGTTATCCCACCACCGTTAGCCAGATAAATTCCAAAACAGAACATAGCGATCGCGATACCTAAAACCCATAATTCACCAGCACCACCAGTCTTGAGTCTTCTTCTGGGATTTGAGACGCTAACCGCCCAAACGGGTTCTGGGTAAAATAGCTGTACTCCCTGCTTGGTAAAAGTATCGCTGAAGCAACTTAATAAATGACCTAATGGTAAGGCAAGAGCAGTTTTGATACTGCCATGTAAGAAGTAGTTAACTGTGAGACTAACCGCAGCAATACCAACTGTCGCTAGTAATGAATGAGTAATACTGCGATGGGGAAACCTGTCTTCGATCCAAGAGCTTACAGGAAAACAGATTTTACCGATGGTTGAAGTGGTAGTGTCCAAGTCGGGAAGTTGTGAACCCAGGATAGCCAAACCCAAGGGTAGAGGGTTAGCAGTGCCAAGGATTAGGGAAGTTCCAGAGAGTGCGATCGCGCAATGGGTAATGGCTAACATTAAAGGTAAGAAGTAGAGTTACTTTACCAGTTTGGGTTAGGGTACGGGCGATCGTCAGCTAGAAGAATCACTGTTGGAGAAAGCTATTTAAATAATCGTGAGCAAAATTTTCCCAACAAAGCGATGCTTCGCACTCGCGTAGCGAGACCGCGCAATTCGTAATACTTAGAGGACTAGGTGATTGCTTCAGAATCATTACGCCTATTTGACACCGTTTTACGTGATGTAAGAACACCAAGTACGATTGCCACCAAGAATAATGCTGGAATATCTCCAATTAGGTGTCCGTGTTCGGCAGGGTCTATTACTGCTTGTACTGACATAATCAGCCCGTGAACGACACTCGACCAGACAGTAAACCAAATCAAACTCAAATGTGCTGATGGATTTCGAGAAGCCCAGAGTAAAAAAACACCGAGCGTCGCATAAACGCCAACGATCATTTGTTCGTATTCGTACTGACCTGGTTGCCATGACCAGCCCGATGACCAGACCTTCATCAAAGGATAAATAAGAAGAAAAGCAATTCCGACAGCAATAAGAGCGATTCGCAAGTATCGATTACTTTCATCCATCGAGAGCCACCTCCTACCCTACTTTTCAAGTTGGTTTCCAATAACTTTCATACCTATCTGTCTGTAATATACAAACCTTTATTTCCCATGACCATTAAATTTTTACTCATCATTTTCCTAACCTCTTCCTCGCCCCTCGAACATTCCATTTCAACTTTTCTATCTCCCCTCGCAAATGCCTCTTTCAAAGACATCAAATTTCCATACTCATCAGTCGGTTCTAATCCATACTCTTCTGGGTCATCTAAATCTAATTCTTTAACCTGATAGGAATCATAATAAGTTGCCCTACCGCATACATCGATCTCGTAGACATTCACCCACTGCTCGGGGTGTAACTTATCGGCTTCGTCTGCATAAATTCCTTCGATCACTGTCCCAACCTTTTTCTAGCTCCTCGAACATTCCCTAACTGCTTCAACGCCATCGCAGATACCAAACAAATTCCTCCAGTCATATACAATCCTTTATTACCCGTTCCCATCCCAATAAATCTCACTACGGCAAAACTAAATAGCATGGCAATAATAATCGGCATAATTACCACATACTGAGTATGTTCTGGTCTATCCTGCTTCAGCCCCAATTTCTCATTTCTGATAATTTTCCTCGCTAACATCGGATTTCTACCAGCCAACGGTTGGAGTTCGGCTAAACGAGATTTACTAATCTCTAATCCCTGTCTTTGTGCTTCAACTTCCATCACTTCCCGAATGATGCGATCCGCAAAGCGGATCTGCCGAAGGCAGCGCGCTTGGCAGTGACAGTTCGATTTCCAACATATCGAGATAGATATCGCGACCTGGATTGGCGACGGCAAAACAGACGACCCTCGCACCAGCAGAAATCATGTCTTCCAACCAATAACGAATAGAAGTAGTGAGTCTTTTAGCTTCGGGAAGTATTAATAAAGTATCTTCACCACTATTATCTAAAATCTCTTGTTTGAGAGCATCGACGGTTAAATCCTTCTCCCCTGTCGGTTCGCCATTTTTGTTAAATTGAGCTTCCGTCGTCGGAACATCTAACTGCATGGCAATGGCAATGAAGAACTTTTTGAGAGAACCCTTGTAAGTCGCGATCGCACTTTGAAATTCTCCCGATAATTCGGAGTGAAGAGAGAAGGCAAAATCACTCTTACCCGTTCCAGCTTCACCCAGTACCAAGATTGAATTACCAGCCCGAACCGCATTACAGACTTTTGAAAAGGTTTCGGGTTCTAGGCTACAGTTGTTAGGTTTGTATGTTTTACCTGACACCTGACACCTAATAAGCTGTTATGCATTTAAACTGTGATAATAGCATTACCTTTGTTTTTGAGTTTTCGTCCCCATTTAATAATTAATTCTCCTTCATTTAAAAGTTGATGTAACAAGAGTTCTAATTCTTCAATTGATTTAAAAAGTCTACCCGCAATATATTCTTTGGCTGAATGCCACACTAATTCAATTAGATTATAATCTGGGCTATATTCTGGCAAATACTCTAAATGTATATTAGGCATTTCTGTTTCTATTTTTTTGATACATTCTTCTTTTTTGTGAAAACTAGCATTATCAAGAATAATGACTATTTTTGCTCCTTTCTCAGCAAAGTCTTCCTTTTGATTTCCTGCTTCAATCCATTCAGTAATTATCTCTTGATAAAATATTTTTAGAACTTCATAGAAATTATTACTATTGCTTTTGTTTAAGAAATCCACAAATCTTTTTTTGTCTGAGTATCTTAACGCTCCCATCACATTTACTCGACCTTTTCGTCTGTCTCCTCTCACTTTTTTGCGCTTTCCTTTGAGACACCAATTCTTGCGTCTAATTACTCTTAAACTAAATCCAGACTCGTCCCAAAACCATACCTGGAGACGTTCAGGCTTTTCCTTTTCGATTTTTAAATACTCTTTCAGTTTCTCTTTGAACGCTTCTCTTTTTTGAGGATTTCTTTGAAAATCTAAGCTATACTTTGCCCAAAGGTAACCGTACTTTTTTCTTGATAATATCCTCCTTACTTGAGAACCACTTAACTTGATTCCTGTTATCTCTTCTAAATATTTAGCTAGTCTTTGTGCTGACCATCGACCAAATTCATATCCTAATTCTTCTGGATTTTTCTCTATTGTTTCTAATAATATTTCTATATATTTTTTTGTAGCTTTTTGATGATTACCTTTCATTCTTTCATCTTTAAGACTCTCTAGGTTATCTGGGTCACCATGGACACACCAATAACATACTTTGTTTTTTGAGCATCCAATAAATTCAGCTATTTCTGACTGTGTTTTTCCATTATTGAGCAATAATAAGATTAATATTCTCTCTCTAATGTCTCCTTTTTCTTCTCTTTTTAGAGCTTTTTGCAGTTTTTTCTGTTGCTCTGATGTTAGATAATTTTTCGCCGGCATCTTGAGTCGCGATCGCTTTTCTTTAATCCCATTATTATACCCAATTTAAATGCATAACAGCTTACCATCAACCCGATCTTCTAACTGCGACTGCTGCGATACTGAGCCAGAATGGTGTCGGCTAGTTGCCCTGGTGTCCACTTTGGGTTGACTGCTTCCCTCACTGCTGACACTTTTTCTTTCAAGTCTTCTGGTAGATCGTCTTCTTCCATACGGTTGGCTAGTTCTCTAACTACCAGGTCTGGAGTTGCCAGTTCTCGTGCTTTGAGTTGGGCTGCTTTGCGGATCAGTTGTCCGACATCGAGATTATCGGTAGGGTTTTCTGGTTCGACATAGATATTTTCAGAAGACTGTTCGATGGCAGTATCTTCAGATTTCACCATCGCTCCTGAATTATTCTCAGAATTATTATTAGCAAAACCTTCCATTTTTCCGTTTTCCTTAATGTATAAATCTAGTTCGTCCATTAAATTAACTTGCTCATCTGTAAGGTAACAGCGATGCTCTGAATCCTTCTGATGTTTGATTCCCAAAAACTTCAAACGGTCGTAGTAGGCATCTCTTTTTATGCCATATTTTTCCATCAGGGTTTCTGGGCGAGTCGGGTCTAAAGTAAGGCGATTCTGGTCAGTCATGGCAAAAAACTTTTTTTTTCTCATGTCCATAATATGGAAGGGGCGAAAAAATTTTTATGATCTCTATCACCCGATTCGGTTTTCTGTCGGTCGGGTCATCCCTAGCTATCGAAGCAATTTGGGGTGAGTCCTTTATCTGTTTCAACAGTTTCTTCGAGGAGATGTTTGTAGAAAGATAAAATTTTCTTTTCTGCTAATAAGTTTCTATAACTAATTAACGAATTTCTAGCTCTTATAAATGATTTAAAGTTTGTTTTCTTTTGGTAATTTGTCAGGCTCAACTTTCAAATTCAATTAATAAGAAATAAAACGATTAAAACCTAGTT
>NC_019750.1 GCF_000317575.1 Stanieria cyanosphaera PCC 7437
TTAATATTTTAAAATTAGTCATTTTGATATAATTGATATTATTAAAAATAATTAACTATGAGGTTTTTAATATGAAATATTTAGGGTTTGTTAATGTAGAAAAAGGGTGGAAATGGTTAAAAAGTTTAGAAAGTAAATTAGAAAAAGAAAGATGGAATAGAAAAATAAATTGTAGTGGTAGAAAGTGTTTGTGGTTTGGTGTAGGAGTTGAGTTAGGTTTTAAAAATAGTATTTTTGTAGGGGAAAAAATTAATAATGGTTTGAGAAAAAGATGTAATGAGTTATGGGGTGGTGAAGATTGGAATAGTATTTTAGTTTATAAATATGAAAAGGGTGTAGAGTTAAAAGATCATATAGATAGAGATATTTTTGATAATAAAGTAGTAATTATTAATTTTTGTAAAGATTTGATGAGTGGTTTTAGATATGACGGTGATATTTATTGGTTAAAAAATGGTGAAGTAATAGAAATAGATAATAAAAAAAGACATGGTGTTTGTAAGGTTAATGAAGAAAGATGGAGTGTAAGTATTAGAAAAGTTATTTGTTAATAAATAATATTTAATAGTTGTTGTGGTAAAACAAGACCGCGTTCTAAAAAAGCTGTCGGTGGGGCAGTCGCCTGGCGTTTTTTTTTCTTTTCAAGATTCATAATTTAAACATTTTCACTTCGGTTTGGCGAAAAAAAAATTCACTACGTCGCACAGGCGACCGTTAATGGGGGAAAAATTTTCAAATGTATCAAAATAACTAACTTGCGCGATGGCTGTGTCCCTTGCTGTGGCTGGGTTTTTGCTTGTTTTTGCTTGTCAGTCGTGCTATAATTGTTGTTGTTGGTTCTTTTGTTTTGCTGTGTCTGTCCTCGCTTCGTCGTCTGTTTTTTCTGGGGTTGTGTCCGTTGGTTTTTCGGGTTCTCGTTCCCCGTCTGCTGCTGCTTCTGCTGCCTTGTCTGCGCTTTTGCGGGTCGTTCCTTCTGGTGTGCGTGTTTCCGTTGGTTGCGCTCGTGGCGTTGACTTGCTTTGTCGGTCTTTCTTCGCTGGTTCTCCTTCTCTGCTGATGTTCTCCGTTGCCTCTGGGCAGTTCGGTTCTGGTCGTTCTGCCTTTGCCCGTCGTTCTTCTCGCTGCGTGTTGTCTGTGGCTGCTGGTTTTCGCGGTCTGTTGGTGGCTCTGCCTTCTGCTGCCGTTCCTCCTGCTGGTGTTCGTCCTTCCCGTTCTTTCTTCGGTGGTGGTTCTGGTTCGTGGGGTTCGCTGGCTTTTGCCCTCGGTCGCGGTCGGCGGGTGTTGTTGTGGTTGCCCTCTGGCTGCTTGCCTCCTTCGTGGTCTGGGGTTTCTTGGTCTTCGGCTGGTGCTTTGGGTGCTGCTGATGGCTGTTGGTGGCTCGGTGTTCTCGTTCCTGTTGCTCCTGCCCCTGTGCAGTTGTCCCTATTTTAGTTTTCTTTGGGGGGTGTTTGCTCCTCCGTTACCCGTTCAATCTCAGAGGCGATCGCCCTTCTTGCTACCTCTTGCCAATCCTCAATTAATCCCGCTTTAATTGCTGCTTTCATCCCTTGAGGCATACGCAAAGTCATTTTTTCAGTACAAGGTTCGTCCCAGTCATACTTCTGCTGAAACTGATACTTTTCTAATTCTGGGTTGCCCCCTGGTCTACCTTTAGGCATTGTTATCATTATTAACTTCACCTCAATCATAGCAAGCCAGACATCCAAAAAAACTTTATTTTACGCGACCGTCATGCTATAATATCTTTAGTTCAACTAAAGGACACCGACCAATGAAATTAAAATTAAATCAATATCCCCAAGTCATTGCAGAGATAGAACTAAAAATCCTCAATGCTTCTTGTCAACTCGAAATTCAAACCGAGCAGATCGGCTTTATGGATGGAGAAATTGAAGTAGAAATCGCCTCTAATTCATCCTTGACTAACGAACAGCATCGCAAAGCCAAGCGTTTGGAGTTAAGACAGCAGCCAGACTATTTAGAATCTCTAGCAAAACTCAAAGCAATCAAAGAGCAAAGAGAAAAATTAACCATTAAATTAAATCAGCTACGCAATGAATTTTCAGTTGCCAAGCTCGAAACCAGAATGACCATTGCTCAACTTGAAGCAGCAGCTTAATAAAACAACCAAAGCCGAGAGGGACACCGACCAAAGCATCTTTCTCTCGGCTTACCTACATCAATTTTAATGAGGTAATTATCATGTTAAACGATTCAGTTTTAAAAGTTTCCCCAAACGGAAGCTTTAAAGTTACGCAACTATGCCAGAGTGTAGCAATTTGTGAAGCCCTCAAAGAAGACCGTCACAATTGGGGCAATGCTACCGAAACCGAACCAGCTTTTATAGTTTATCTAGGCTGCAAAAAAGACGAAATAGCCGAAAAAATCAGATATTTAAATCAAGCTCTTGGGTGTTATTGGTGTGAAATTCGCGAACCAAAGTATCTTAAAGAATTTGAAGCTGAAATCAAAATCAGAGGAATGATTAGACATTCGACTGAAGAAAGGAATGGCTTAGATTTTTTAGTTTGGGCTGAAAACGATTTTAATTATATCGAATTCGACGAGTACAACTACTACACCACAGGCTACCAACCACGCTGGTAAGCATCAAACAGTAACGGGGCGTACAAGCCCCTGAATTCGATTCAGGGGACAGCCCCTCACCAGTAAATAACGCTGGTTACTTCCCTTCAACGATTAAAGTTTCAAGAGTTTCCAAGAAGATGATTATCCGATCTAAATCCTTCCAAAATTGGTTTAAAACCAACCTAAAAGAACACGCTGAAGACATCGCCTTACATGGGGCTGACGCAGGATATCCATATATTACCTATACCGCCCATACTGTCAAAATTTTCGATAAATTTGCTGACGAAATTTGGGAGATGGCGGTAGAAGATGCCGAAGCGATGGGCTACAAAAACGTAGCTGCGATGATTGCTGAGTTTGGGCGTAGCGATATGCTCTCTAGCATTGACTCTTTTAAAAATCTCATGGTGTGGTACGCCTGTGAGAAATTCGCTCAACAGCTAACTGACGGTAACTGATGACTCATCCCTGGTGTAGTCAAAATCTGACTACACCCATCATCAAAACTTTTCAAACATAAATTCAAGTTCATTCCAGGAAATAATTCACTATGACTCAGAAAACAGACCGATACACCATTTCTCTATCTGATTGTCTCGAAGACATCGCCGAAAACTTTATCTATGCAGAAAGTGAATACAGTCACGTTCCCTCCTTCGTTTTAGTTCCCCTAATGTATGAGGCTGTAAACGATTTGATTGACGAATTCTCAACCAATCCAGAGAAATATATTAGCGATCGCCTTCGTCAAAAGATAGATGAAGCTGTAAGCGAATATCTAGCAGCATAAACCCACCATTCAAGCCATCGCGGACATTCAATTCAAGATTTCTCGCGGTGGCTAATCAAGGCATTTTCAGGCTCGACCGAAATGAATTACATACAGCTATCCCTCGACCTTCCAGGCTATCAAATTCGACCTAACACCCGCGTCCTAATCCTTGCCCCTCATCGTGAAGCAGGAAAAACAGGAAGAATCAGCATGAGATTTGACAGCGATTACTTAACGGACATCTCACGGGTTTGAGGAGACCTCAAACCCCGTGTCCTCATCAATCTGCGCGGGAAAGTCACCAGTTGTCATCGCAACCAACTAGAAATCATCGACAAACGCAGGGGATTTAGACAGGGAAATCATACCTATCCTGCTCGTTGGCAAAGGTACACCTACTACTAACAACATTCACACCCTGGCTTACTGTCAGGGCAATTTGGAATTCGTCTGATGATGCGGTCTCAGCTTCGCTGAGGCACTTCGTGGTCAGGCTTCGCCTGGCGCGTACGCGATCGCTTGGGCAGCAAAAAAGTTACCCGACATTCCCCGCGATCGCTCTTTAGCTGAGTTTAATTCTCTCGATAGTAGAAATGGTAAAAAAGCTTTAGCTTGGATTAAATATATCGAGCGACAAACGCAAAATTTCTAAATAAACCACCTTACTTTAAAGTAGTTTTCTGATAACATTTTTGTTATCGTAGGAGGTAAATAATCTAGTGACTCAATGGAAGATTGAGTTTTATCAGTCCCCCAGTGGCAATCCTGTAGTCTATGACTGGTTTCTAGAGCAAGAAGCCAAAGTCAAAGCTAGGTTTGCCCAAATCTTCGATCTACTTCAGGACAAAGGTACATCGGTAGGAATGCCTTACGTGCGTCCCATCGTTAACACCAAACTGTATGAAATTCGAGTCGAACAAAGTACCAATATCTATCGCATTTTCTATTTTGCCTACACTGGACGACGATTTATTTTATTACATGGATTTCAAAAGAAGACTCAGAAGACACCAAAGAAAGAGATTGAATTAGCTGAAAAGAGAAGAAAAGAGTTTCTAGCTCAAGAAACACAAGTTCAGCAGCCGAATAATAGCAAAACTAAGAAAAAGAGGAAAAAATAATGAGTGCTAATACTATTACCTGGGATTCTATCCGCGATGAAATATTATCCGATCCACAAGTAAAAGCGGAATATGATGCCCTCTCCCCTGAATTTGAGCTAGCCAGGGCAGTTATTACTCTGCGAGAAGGAATTGGTTTAACTCAAAGAGAATTTGCTGCCAAGGTAGGTATGAAACAGTCTCAATTAGCCAGAATTGAATCGGGAAAACAAACACCGAAATTGAAAACTTTAGCCAAGCTTGCTGCTGCTGCTGGTTATGAGGTTGAGGTTAACCTCGTTCCTGTTGAGGGAGAGCATGAAGGAAATGCTAAACCATTACGTTTGACTGCTAATGAATTGGTTAATAGTTGAAAAAAAGCGACAAGTCATATTTGCTTCAATACTTTTTACTTTTTTCTCCAGCCAATGTAGTCAAAATTGGTTCAATTGCTTCAACATTCAACTGTGTAAGCATTACAGCTTCAACGTTTGCTTCAACAATTGCTTCAACATTTCTCACAACTGCTTCAACGCAATCGCGCTTGTCGCTTTTATCTTCTCAAACAAGCAACTGTCATTCAAAGATAAGCAAAGTTATATTGGTTAAGCAGTAATTAAGAACGGATTAGCCCATGTCTTTAACCTAATTTCTCTATATTAGTCAATATAAATCATAAATATTAATAAATTTGAGATTATTTAGAGAATCTACCCCCTAAAAGAATATAAATATGAAAACTACTAACAAAAATACCAACCAGCAACAGATTCCAGTTTACAATTCTCTTATCTGAGTAAAAAACTTAGAAAGCAGTTGCCCAACTGACCAAAGTTAACAACTGCTCTCTGAATGTAAACCCCGCTTTCTCTGTAATTAGAGATGGCGGAATCATCATATTGAAAATACATACACCCATGATAACAGAAAATCTTCAGCAAGTAACCAAGCACAATCCCTGTCCTCACTGCGGAAAACCCGATTGGTGCTATTTTCTAGGCAATCTGTCAGTTTGTAAACGCGATGCAGAACCCGCTCCCAGTTGGAAAATGACCAGCAAACAAGATTCTGAGGGAAGTTATTATTATGCCCCAGAAGATAAGCCCCAAAAAGCCATCAGACCTGCTCAAAAAAGAACTTGGGAGTATCCCGATCGCCAAGGAAAGCCTTTAGTCCGCGTAGTTCGCATCGATGACGGCAAAGGTAGCAAACCCAAACGCTGGCAAGAACGCTGGAATGGTCGAGAATGGGTAAAAGGGTTAAAAGGAATCGAGCGAGTAGATATTCCTATTTATCGCTATCGGGAAATAAGAGAAGCGATCGCCCAAGGAAAAACTATTTTTATAGTAGAAGGTGAAACGTGTTATACGCCAGATACAGAAGTCTTAACACCTGAAGGATGGGTAAAATTAGAAAACTACAAAGAACAATCAGTTCTTCAATACAACTCAGACGGAACATCAAGTTTCGTTAATCCCTCAAGAGTCATCAAAAATTCTTATTCAGGGGAAATTATTCACACCTATGTCAAAGGACTGTCAATTATGACAACCCCAGATCATGACATGGTGGCATTAGATTATAAAGGTCGATTATTCAAACATAAAGCAGAACAAAGACCCGCTTTCTGTTCTTTTTTACCCCGCACAACCAAACACAGTGGCAATGGAATAAATCTAGCTGACAGCGAAATCCAATTAGCTATAGCCATTAGTGCTGATGGGCATTTTGTTCGGCGCAAAAAGTCTTCTAAATGGTCAGAAGAAGAACATTATCATGTAACCATTGAAATCAAGAAAGACAGAAAAAAACAACGACTCAAACAAATACTAGAATCAAGTGGTATCGATTATGATGAACAATACAGACAGAAAGAAAACTTTACTGCAATAGTATTCAGTCTTCCTCTTGATTTTCCTTGTTTCCGCGAGTTTCCTTGGGATTGGTTAGAGCAAACAACACTACAACAAAAAGAACTGATTTTATCAGAGTTAGTCCACTGGGACGGTAATAGTGTTCCCAATCGCCAACAGCACGAATATAGCTCAAAACATCACTCAAATGCTGTTTGGGTTCAAACCTTAGCTCATCTTACAGGAAGAATTTCAACTCTGATGCACCGCCAAAACCAACTTGGCAGTTGGTATAAAGTTTCTATTTTGCACACGAAAAAAACTAATAGCTGGCAAGCAATCCAACAGACAAAATTACCCTATGAAGGTTTGGTTTATTGCCTAACGGTATCTTCAGGAATGCTGCTCATCCGTAAAGACAATACTATCTCAATTTGTGGAAACTGTGCCGATGCACTTTGGAATTTAGACTTACCCGCTACTACTAATATTGGTGGTTCTGGCAAGTGGCAAGCGTCAGATACCCAAGATTTAAAGGAGGCTAAAAAAATTGTCCTCTGTCCCGATCGGGATGAACCAGGAATCAAGCATATGGAAACCATAGCTACTGACTTTAAAGATGCCCAATGGCTCTATGCTTTTCCTAACTCTCCTTTCTGGCATAACTTACCTTCATCTGGAGGAATCGATGTAGCTGACTGGATCGAAGACTACAATTTAACTAAAGCCCAAGTCTGGGAAGCTATCGAACCGTACCGAGAAGAACTTCCTAACCCAGAAGTTCCCACAACACCGCCCCCATCCGCAAAGAAGTATCCCCAAATGTGTATAGACACTATTTTCTCCGACACTCACTGGATCTCTTTTAACGGCAAGCTTTATCAGTGGGTTGGCACTCATTATCAAAAGGCTTGTCGAGTTAAAGCCAGAAAACGAATCGTTAATTGGTGCGACACCACTCCAGTAGAAACCAAAACAGGTTGGAAATACGCCTACGCCGATGCTACCCATGTCGAAAATATCTGGAAATGGGTGCTGGAATACTTTGAAGTTGCTCCCGAACAAATCAATCCTCCAGGTATTAACTGTCTCAACGGAGTAGTTAAAATTAACTGGAACAATGGAGTTGCTTCCTGGGAATTAGTACCCCACGACCCCGAAGTAATTTATACCTACGTCAGCGAATTTAACTTCGACCCCGATGCCGACTCTACCCAATGCGACAGGATGTTAAGCTGTCTCGAACCCGAACAGCAGCAGCTATTCATTCAGACAATGGCAGCTTCCTTGGATTTAGCCACCATTCGCAAATACCGAGGACGAACAGTTAAGGCTTTACTATGCAAGGGAGACGGTAACAACGGTAAAGATACTCTCAGAGAAGCAGTTAGATTGTTGTTCGGCGAAATTGGCATGAGCGACGCTACTATTGGTGACTTTAAAGCTTATGACAATGGTAGAAAATTCGATCTTGCCAAGCTAGAAGGAACGAGAATTAACTGGAGCAGTGAAAACAGTAGTTATGACGAGCTAGACCGCATTGAATCTCTTAAAAAAGCGATTACTGGTGAATCTTTAGATATGGAACGCAAAGGGGTAGATTCCCATACCATGAATCTATCTACCGTATTTTTGTTCAACGTCAACGAAACCCCCAATCTCAAAGCTGGACTAGAAGCAATTCAATCTCGTTGGGCGGTACTCAACTTCGACAAAACCTACAAGGTTAATGCCGATCCATCCAAAGGGGAATTAGAAGCCGACAGCCGTTTTCGCTACGACCCCTACTTTATTAAAGAGCAAGTTTGCCCAGCCCTACTCAACAAAATGTTGAAGGCATTAAAAAACTTAGCAGTCAATGGTCTTGACTATAGCTGCACCGAACAGGCACTACAAGATATTCAAAAAGAAACCAACCACCTTTGGGCATTCGCTCAAGATATGGGTTTGGAATATCAAACTGGCAGCAAAATCTATATTAATGACCTTTGGGAATCACTCAGGGAATGGTATATCAACAATGGCACATTAGAAATTGTTGCGACAGATAAGGGCAAAGAGAAAAAGATTTGGCACGACCAGCCAAGACGGGGCGATCGCAACGTCAAAGCTCCCAATCAGATCTATCAACGATTTGCCGAACTATTTCCCAAGATTAAGAAACAACGAGAAAAGAAAGATTCTCAGAGAAAAGGTCAATTTTATTTAACCGACATCAGCTTTAGTGAAGCAAATCGGATAGCTAGTGAAGCAACAGTGAAGCAATCAGTGAAGCACCAAACCCAGTCGCAGAGCGAGAATGAAGCAAATGAAGTCAAAAATTCCATAACTCAGGCAAAAAAAATTATTGGTGAGTTAAATAAATCGGAGCAAAAAGCTTTAATTTCCTGGTTGACAGCCATTGAGAAGAGTGAATCTAATTGTTCAACCGCTAATAAAAATTTATCTGCTAATAAAAATTCAGCGAAAGGTGAAAAAATTGCTTCACCTGCTTCACCTTTAGATACAGTAAGCGTTACAGCTTCACCAACTGCTTCACTAACAGCTTCACCAGACGAAATCACTGCTTCACTAATTACGAAGAAGCATTTTGCTTCACTTAGTTCAACAGTAGATAGAGAAGGAGTTACAACTTCTACCAATGGTTCACGCTCCGAATCATTAACCTTTGAAATAGGTTCTTCCGTCGCTAATAACAACCCTGAGAAAAATTCCTATAACTGGCACGGTACGATTGTTGGTTTTGACGGAGATGGTGCAGATGTTCGTTGGGATGAGCGCAAAGGAATGAAAGGAGGTCAAGTCCTTTGGCATAACTTATCCGAATTACGGCTTTTGTAAGATTGGGCGATTTGTTTCCATTAGTTTTATCTGTCGCATATCAGGCTAAATAACAGTGGTGAAGCAGTTGATTCTGATGTTGAAGCAAATGCTGAAATAAACGCTGAAGCTGAAAGCCTTATAGATCGAGATGTTGAAGCAGTTGAGTCAAATATAGCTACTTTGTCTTCTGAAGTTGAAGCAAAAGATGTTTTAGAAATTATCGATCTATTATCCTCACAAGATAAAAACCTAATCAAACAAAGGCTTATAGAGGATTTAGCAGACAGTGAAACCTAAAAAACAAAATTGAAAATTTAAAGTAACTTTTTTCCTGGCTGAAGTTGATAAAATTGCTTTAATTGCTTCAACAGTAGACTGTGTAAGCCTTACAGCTTCAACAACTGCTTCAACAATTGCTTCAACATTTAAGTTGACTGGAGAGAGTGCATCGATTCGGGTAAGTAACCCACAGATTTCGTAAGTTGGGTTAAACAACTACTAGCTCGACTTTCTCACCCAACCTTCGCCCTTAACTTCCCATTGTTCGGTTAATGCTTTGGCTAAAGCTTGTCCTCTTGGCTTTTTGCCTTTGACTCGATAATCACTAATTAAAAGATTGCTGACACCTAAAAGCTCTGATAACTCCATATCACTCAGTATCTTCTCATCCCCTGTCGTCTCTGATTTTGCTATCGGTGCAGTAATATTAACTCCCAATAACTTATTTTCCACTGTCCTCAGTCGCAAGTTAAGAAGTTCAATTTGTTGCCGTAACTCATCTGTTACCTTTTGGTTGGTTAAATCTTTGGTTACAGGTAACATTGATTCTATATGTGCGATACCAATTTTAATCAGTTCCAAAATGGTTGGGGTAACTTCTGGTTTGTTGCTACGATGATGGATTTTGGCATTGAAATGATGGAGAGCGATCGCTACAATCTCCTCATAAAGTTCATTGGGAATGCGAACATCGACCCTAGTAACATTTTCTGTCCTTCTGCTCATCATATCGGATAAGATCGGTATTTATCGGATAAGACTGAGCGTATCATGTAAACTCAATCAACAAGTAGAATTATTTCGCGAAGAAGTAGAAGTAGCTGTATTTAACCGAAACGATCTTGAAGATGGTTATGTTAGAGTAATCTTTGCTGCTAAGTTTCCAGAGAAGGTGTATATAAGAAAATAAAGAATAATAATATTTTTAAATTAAAAACAATAAATAAGAATTCCGAAATTAATACTTCAAATCTCAAGTTTTATTTGATGATTATTGTGACGGAGAATCATCCCGGTCTTGCTGAAAGTGTAGTTTGTAAAAATATAATTACATTAGGTAAAAAGCTTGAGGTAGGTGTACATTTAATCGATCCTATTGAACTATCTTAGCTTGTAATGAATTCTAAGAATAAAGATAATTTTTGGCAATTATTAGATCATAGATGGTTTCTGTCATCTACGAAAAGAACAGTTCACTTTAAATATCAAGATTAATCAATTTTTTATTAATGTTATCAATAGATAAAAACTAATTTTGTAGAAAAAAACTAACCAGATTTAACTGGAGATTTGTGTTTCCTACCCCGCTTATCCACTCGTTTAGCTTCTGGCTTAATTTCGCCAATTTCAATCATATTTTTTCGCACTTTACCTACGAAGGGAGCAGAGACTTGGCATTCAGTAGCAACTGCGCGATCGCTCCTGTTAGAATCCTTTGATAAACAATTGAATACCCTGTCCCATTTTTCCTGAGTCACTTCATCGGTGAGCAGGGTTAATAATTCGCATTTTTCCTCATAGCTAAAAAGTTTCTTAATCAGCAGCATCACGCCTGAGACATCAATTGAACTGATAGGTTCACTTGAATTCAATTCAAGTGCTTGCCTAGCAGCGCATTCCGCGCTTTTATGATCAACTAACTGTAAATTCTTTACAGTAGATAAGAGGCTGTCATCTGAATTTACTTCAGGTGCTTGAATGCTTCCTTCGGTTGCGGAGGGCGCGTCTTCCGAATTTACTTCGGAAGCTTGTGTCGCCCGTGATATTTCTAATTCTGCGGTGGATGTTGCTAATGCTTCAGAATCTTTATCTGTATTGCCATTAGATGTTTCCCCAAACGTTGCCGATGTTTCCTCATCTTCATCTTCATCCTGTTCATTATCTTTTTTAAACCAGTCTGGTTTACCAACAATATACAAAGTAGATTTACTACGAGTGAGGGCAACGTAGAGTAAATTATCCTCCTGCTCTTTTTGCCATCCCAGTTGTCTTTCCCAAACCATCGGCATATCTTCGGGCTTGATAATAAAAATGCGATCGCCTTCTAAACCCTTAGCTCGATGGCAGGTAGAAAGGGTAATAGGAGACTCGTCATCGGAAAATAGATCGTCAATATAATTGCAGAGATGTTCGATACAGGTGGCATTGGGTTGGCTACTGTAAATCGTGAAGAGTGCGTTGAGTTTGTCAGCAAGATTCTCCTTCAGTTGCTCGGCATTGTCTAAGTTCTCGTAGGTTTGAAATTTGAACTCGCGGTATTGTTCTACGAATAAATTAAACTCTTCATACCGAAAGCCTGTAATGTCGGCAATCGCCTCTAGTTCAGATTTGATTTGCTTACCAATATCTTTGCCCTTAACCGTCGCAGCAATTCCTTGACCAATTAACCTAATACACAAACTAACTAATGGTGCAGTCTTGCGAGACAGAACCATATCCCCTACTTTAAGATGAGCCTCATGTTGATCCGACCACAAATCATTGTTGTCGATTTGCTCTAAAATTCCTTCTGGTGCATCCTCCGATGGCTCAATAGGAATATCTGGAAAGATGCGATTGACCAAATTAATATGACGAGTAGGACAGCGATAACAAAGAGAGAGGGGTAATTCAGTTGCTTGTGTGCGCTCTACTATCTTTTGATAGCTTTGATTATCTGCTCCACTGAAGCCATAGATAGCCTGACAATTGTGAGTAACAATTCCGTCCGCTACATAAGTATGATATTTTTCTACATCCAGACTAAAGACAGAACCTTCATATCTTTCCTTTGATACGGTTATTTGCTCCCAATCCTTTTTGTAACAGTGAGGATGATTTTTATAAGGAAGCATCAAGCAACCATCTACTAGATTTGAGGCTTGTACTACCATCGGACGCTTTAGGCTTTGCAGCCATTGCCGATCTCTTTTGAATAGTGGATAGCGAATATCTCGACCAAAGTAATCGAGGCACTCCGCAGCACGCTCGAAATTATTGCCAATGAACTGCCAAGCTTTTTCTAATAATTGTGGGGTTCTAATTGGAGCATCTGAAAACACTAACTGTGGCAATCCAAACCTACCTGATATCGCTTGCTCCATGATGAATGCTTCATCTCGACTTTCATAAAATTCCAGAATCCACATTGCATCTGCACCTTCGTTTCTCAGCCGAGCTACTGGTCCCGTTCCTCCACTCTCGTTTATCGATACTTTGCTCATTCCTACCCGAAACTGCATCCCAAGCTGCATCAGATAGACACAATAATGATTTTTAAATGGTTCAAAGGATGCTATGCAGTGGTGATTTTTGGTATATTTGCTTATCAGTCCAGATTTGGTTTTGACAACTACCAATTCGTCTTTATAGTATCGTTCGGTAATTCCTGTAACCTTACAAGATGTGTAAAAATGCCCATCTTGAGCAGAATAAGAATAAACACAATCTCCTACTTTTAAATCTTCAATCTTCACCCATTCAGTTTTGATTTTGTGTCTTCCCCTGGGACGCTTTACAATCTTCAATACCTTAGTACCTGGTGGCTGACAGGGATCTCCAACATAGAGCATTCTTCCATTATCACCAGCCAGCATCAAACTCAGTTCTAGCTGCGCTGCATTTAAGTCCTGGCATTCGTCAGTGAGAACGAACTGGTAAGTCTGAAACCAGCTTTTTTCATTTAACGCCCATTCTACAGGCAGCCAAACCATATCTGTAAAGTCAATCCGATGGTTATTAATTGCCTGTTCCTGACCCTCTATCAAAATATCAGCGATCGCCCTACTGACTCGTTTGAAATCGTGAATTCCCTCAAGATTATGATGATAGGCAATTCTTTCAATGGATTCAACGGACAAATCCGATAAAGTTAGTCTGGCGAGGTCAATGAGAGTTAAAAAATGTTCGACTCTGCTAATGGCTTTACTTTCGGTCAATGAACCTTTGTAAGTTCTCTTTTTGGTTTTTCTAGGTATGAGCTTTTTTTGTTCCGCTATCTGACGGTATTTAGAACTAACTACCCGTTCATCTCTACGAAACTTACCAATTTCCTGTTGTAAAATCTTGAAACCTACTGAATGTAAAGTTTGAATTGAAAATTTCCACTCTTGACCAAACTTGGCAATTAAATCGAGGCTGTTTTGTTTGCCGAAGACAATTACCTTGATATCTCTAGGTTCGAGTCCCATCGAACGCAGTTGTTGGGCTGCCAGCTTTAATGTGGTGGTTTTTCCCGAACCTGCCACCGCATTACAGGTAGCATTCCCCTTGCCATTAGCTAACCAATCTAAAACCCTTTGCTGATATTTACTTGGCTTCATTTATCTAACTAGCGATCGCCAATCATTTATTTATGATTGCTTAACCTTTATCTAGTGTAAACAGTTTACACTAGAGATAAAAATATTCCGACTATTTGTGAAACTGCAATCAATATGAAAACTCTTGTTTGCTCTTACAAAGAAGCAGAACTTTATCAAGAATACTTTCCTAACTTTGCTGTCGAGCGCGATAAATACACTTTCGTAATTAGAGCAAAAAAAAGTAAGCTTCACCCCTTGGGAATACACGACGGTTTAGGAAATATTCCCATGTCGAAGGAAAAGGCTATCAAGAAATTTAAGGAAAAAATTGATAAACATATTTACGCTCAAGAAAGGAATGAAAATCTAGACGATCTGCTTGAAATGGAAGATTATCAGAGAGAGCATACTGGATTACTACAATGGGAATCTGACCAAGCTTTTGATGGTGGTGGTGACTACGATGAAATAGATTAAGCAATCGCCCGCAAGTATATCGCCTGAAATACCAGTACCGCAAACAAGTTCGACAAGGCGCGATCTCGCGGAGCGAGCCGTTTCACGATCGCTTCAGTTGTCACAGGCTTCTTGATTGCAAGGCGACTTTTTGAACGGCAACAATTGCAGTTTAAACTGGATTATGACTGTAGATTCTGAACCAAACAAATCCAACCAATACGATAAAACCCAATGTTCTGCGAAAATAATTAACGCCTTGAAATAATTCAAGCCACGCCCAGGTAAACAAAGAACCAAAAGCTATTAAGTCTAATGCTATATTAGTCAGACCACTGGTAAAAACCAGCTTGAGCAAACTAGCCACGCCCCAGAGGATAATAGGTGGGTTTGGTGATTGAGCGATGACAATATTGCCATTGCTATCGCAGAAGAATTTATCGAACAACGTCTTTTTTTCCATAGTTTTTTTTTCGGTGTTTATCACTTAGTTTCACAGTTTGAAGAGAGATACACACGACCCAAAAGAAAGATTTTTCGTAGATTGACAGACGCTAATTCAAATTTTTTGTACAGATGTTATCCTGGCAGTCAACAGATACTATTACGGTTATAAATACTGCCATACCCGTACAGGCTCAGGATAGAAAAACCAAGAAATGAGCAAGACGATCGCCATTTTTAATCAAGCGGGCGGAGTGGGCAAAACCACTCTTACCCACAATCTCGGCTACCATTTAGCCAAACGCTCTCATTCCGTGTTGCTAGTTGACCTCGACCCCCAGGCTTCTTTGACTACTTTTATGGGTGTCGATACCGAAAGCCTAGAAAAAACTCCTTTTGATGCCCTAATTAACGAAGAACCTTTATTTATCCTCAAAGATATTGAGGGAATAGACCTTGCTCCCACTAATATCACTCTCAGCGTGGCAGAGATTCAACTGGTTAATCTAGATTTTCGTGAAGTTCGTCTCAAAGAATCCCTCGAACCAATTCGAGATGATTATGATTTTATTCTCATCGACTGCCCCCCTAGTTTGGGGTTACTCAGCTACACCAGCCTAGTAGCTGCCACCCACGTCCTCGTCCCCATCGAAACTCATTTCAAAGCCTTCCAGGGAACTAATTTATTGCTACAAACCATTGCCAAGGTCAGAAAACGAGGCAACCGCCAATTACAGCTAGCGGGTTTTGTTCCCTCCCGTTATGCTGTCAGCAATTCTCAGGATAAACGTACCCTTAAAGCAATTCAGGAACAGTTTGGTACAGTTGCCCCAGTCTACGAACCAATTCCCCGTACCACCGCTTTTGCTGATGCCTCAGAACAACAGTTACCATTAGCTCTTTATGACCCCAAGCATTCAGCCTTGAAGATTTTAGATGGACTAGCTACTCAGATAGAAAAACTATGACGGTTTTTAACAATTAATCAAAATGCTGTTACCAAAATAATATTACCAATAACGTTATTGGTAACAGTGAAACCCAGCCAAGACAAAGTGTTACCAAATTATTGGTATCGCTCAAGGTAAAACTATAAGTCATGTGTTACCAATAATCTACCCCGCTCAAAATCACTCTTTCTCTCAAATAACTGTTTACTGATGACTGATAACTGAATATGACTCCTACTAAAAAAACTACCCGTAAAAGCGATCGCCCGTACAATGCCACAGCTAATCTAGACGTTTTATTTGGCGATGAGGAAGCAACAACTAGCCCCCAAATAGTGAAAATTGATTCTATTTCACTACCAGCTTCTCAACCCCGACGTTATTTTGACCCTCAGAAATTAGAACAGCTAACTCAATCGGTCAAAGCACACGGCATCTTAGAAAATCTTCTCGTCAGACCTTTAGCAGGAAAAGAAGGAACGTATGAGTTGGTAGCAGGGGAAAGACGTTATTGCGCTGCTCAAGTTGCTGAATTAACGGAAGTTCCCGTTACCATTCGCGAACTATCCGATGAAGAAGCTCTCTCGATTGCTCTAGTGGAAAACTTACAGCGAGAAGACCTTAATCCCGTTGAAGAAACAGAAGGTATTGTTACCCTACTAGGAATCGAACTAAAAGAATCACCAGAAGCAGTGATTTCATTGCTGCACAAGATGGATAACGAGCAAAAAGGTAAAGTTACCAATAACGTTATTGGTAACGACGAAAAGCAAAAAATTGAGTCGGTATTTGACAACCTGGGACAGAATTGGCAGTCCTTTGTAAATAATCGGTTGCCCCTGTTAAAGCTACCCGAAGATATCATAGAAGTGCTGCGTCAGGGAAAAATAGCCTACACCAAAGCTAGGGCGATCGCTAAAATCAAAGACGAGCAGCAGAGAAATAATCTAATTGACGAAGCTGTTACCCAAAATCTTTCTCTGGTTCAGATTAAAGAAAGAATCAAAGCACTCTCAACTGAAGATAATTCTACTTCCTCACCTTCTACCCAAGTAAAAACCATAACCAGTCGTCTCAATCGCTCAAAACTATGGGAGAAAAACCCGAAGAAATGGAAGCAAGTACAGAATTGGTTACAAAAGATCGAAAATTTACTAGAAGACACATGAGTTTTTTCTCTAGTGAAAACTGGTAAGCTAATTTTCAACGGTTGAGATACAAAACGATAGTTATGTACCAAGTAGAGAAATGGCAGTATTCATCTTGGCAAAAAGACACTCGTTTTTACCTTCTGGAACTGTGTCAAGATTTATTTGGCAACTGGATTATCAAATGTACCTGGGGTAGTGCAGTCAAACAAGATTTTGGTCGCTCCAATTCTACAATTTGTCCCGATTATCAAACGGGTTTACTTTGGTACGAGAAACAACAAAACCGCCGTAGTAAACGAGGATATAGCCGACAGTTATGAGATTATTGATGTACAGGAAGAAAAATATCAATAAATAACTAATAAATGAACTTAAATAGCAATCTTATAATTGACGAAGCAAAAATCAAGTTATTTCAAGATTATTTATACTTAAAAACTGATTTTTATAATTGGTTTTCAAAATTCAATTTTTGTGAAGTGTATTACGATGGTTTGGATAAGTTTATTAATGTCATCAGTGAGTCTGAGCTTAATGGCTTAATCAAGAAAGATGGTACAAAACTGTTTGATGACCGAGAAATTAAACTTATTCTAGAAGCCAAACAATTTATTTCAGAACCTAATCACAAAATTGGATTATATCGATGCAAAGTCCGTTCCACAGTTACGCTATCGAGAGAAGTTGAGGTGGAATTTAAAGTTATAGATCGGGATTGTGTCAATATTAAGCAAGCCACTCACGAAGAATTTATTAAACAAGAAGCATTTGAAAAATATGACGAACTTTTTCCTGAAGAGGATTATTCAGAGTTTGAATTTGAAGAAGGAGAAAGTGATGTAATTGAAATTGAATACTTAGGCTCTTAGCAATCTGATTAAAGTTGCTTCAGATTTCAATTTTCAGAAAGTTTTTATAGATACACAGAAAGTTTTCAGCATGGGTAGCTCCTAATTTCTGAATCTCTTGGGGGAAATCATTCAAAGATACTGTGTTGCCTCCAATACCTAGTTTCTTTGCACCCTCCGCAGCCCCTGCGTGTAAATAAACCATAGTAGGCTGCATACTTAACCATGCTCCTAATCTTCGAGCAACATCATAGGCTGTAGTAACACCAAGACCTTTAACTCTATCGGTAACTGACTTAATCCAAGAATAAATGCTCTCGAAGTTATTAAAATCATCGGACTGAATATTGTCGCTTAGAGAAACTTCCAAACCCTCCTCTAGCTTATGAGCAACCCGACGCTGATGACCGTGCATCTTGCCATTTTCAAAGCGAGATCGCCATGCTCGTTCAATTGCTTCTGACCAAGTAATATTTTTGTCTCCCCACCATTTATCTTCCCAGTCATAAGAATTGCCATATTCCTCAAGATACTCATCAACTATATCCGCTAAGGTACTATTCTTAGAATCGTTGTTTTTGCTGTTACAGCTAGCAATCAGTTTTTTGCTCTGACATTTTTGAGATATTGAGTTCATTTGTATTTCAGAGTAGCGATCGCTATTTCTAAAAAGTTGTATCTAAACTCAAAGTACCCATATCGAGTGACTTAATTCCCCTTCCTCCTACCAAAAATCAAAGTTTTAAACCCAGTTCCGTTTCGTAGTAGTTCCGTTTCCCCAGCCCCTATAGAAGCAGAAAAAAATTAATTTTTTAACTATCGACGAATAATTACTGTTTTCAGATTGTAGGGCTGAAGCTTATAAAGGAGATGAAAGTCTATCTCTGAGAATAAATGAACCAAAGAAACAACGAGCCGAGTGAGCTTGAAACCAGATTATCTTCCAATGCTATCGATGCCGTAGCTAAAGCTTTTAACTTAGGAATGTCGCCCCAGGAACTTAAAGAATTCAAGCAGCAGACGATCGCAGATGCTCAGGCAATAATTAATGAGTGGGAAATCGAACAATGCCCATTAAGAGACACAGAAGAAAGCTAGCTAACGGCGAAGAGAAGATTTATACCTATGTAGTGTCGGGGGATGGTTCGCGCCGACAATCTCTGTCTGCCCGTGACAGTTCGGACTCGCTACAAATCTACAGGGGTAAAGAATTCCGTCGCATCGTGGCAGCACTTCAGGCAAATTCTAGTTTGTTAGTTGTGGGGGAAGCTGGTTGTGGCAAAACTTTCTTAGCTCAAGCCATTACCGCCGAATTAATTGAAATGAACTTTCAGGTAGCCGTCACCAAACCAGGAACGGTCAAGCAAATTCTAAACGATTTAGCCGAGCAATTGGGAGTGGATACGGAAAACCTCGACGGTAAGGCACTCTCGACAATGGGACTAATGAAGGAAATAGCTGACTGGTTATTAGTTAATACCGCATTTCTCATCTGCGACAATGCCCATCGCTTTCCCATCTCTTTGCGCTGTTGGTTAGATAAACTCCACACCCAAGGACAACCAATTTTACTACTAGCTACCTATCCTCCTGCACGAGACATTTTTCTCAAGCTACCCAGAATCGAACTACAACCGATGAAAGATTCGGCTACTAGAGCGATTATGTTAGAAGCTGCTGCGGAATTAAACCTGGAACTCACACCCGCCCAATTGTCTTCCCTACAGCAAAGAGTTGGAGGCAATCCCATGTTAGCCAAACGAGTAGTCAGAGAAGAATATTTAGGTTTAGACGGTCAGGCATTAGACCATACTCAATGGTTAGATATTACTCCCTACATCATTGCTGCTTTGATGTGTTTGGTACTGGTGCGCTTTATCGGTTTGGGATTCAACAACAAATCATTGTATCTACTAGGTGGCATCATTACCGTATCGGTAGCTGTAATTCGCCTCATTTTATACAGCTTGCCTCGTAGTAAAGGACGACTGGGACAATGATGTCGCGGACTCACATAGTCCTGGCTGTAGCTGCTACTTCTCTTATTTTAGGTACGGCTGACCCAATTGTCTTGAGTCTGGGGGCAGTTTGTTCTCAATTACCCGATGTAGATACCACTAAAAGTTTTTCAGGACGAATCCTATTTCCTCTCAGTAGCTATTTAGAAAAGCGTTTTGCCCATCGTTCCATTACCCATAGTTTTCTAGCATTATCTTTCTTTGCTATTCTTATTTTCCCCGTCACCTTCTTCGGCTATCAATACTATCTGGGTATGGTTTCTGGTTACTTCTGGGGCTTTTTTGGCGATGTCTTTACCAAATCAGGAGTAGCACTGTTTTATCCTTCTAAAGTTAGGGCTATCTGTCCCGCCAATCCCAGGTTGAGATTATCTACTGGCAGTAGTGCAGAATGGTTTGTCCTGTTTATCTTGGTAATCTTTGCCATTCTCAGCATTCAGATTAATTCAGCAGGAGGTATAGTTAGGAGCTTCAATCAAGCATTAGGCTTACCGTCAGGGGCAATAGAAACCGTCAACTCTGACGCATCCCGTTACTTACTCAAAGCGCACATCAAAGGACGTAACGCCATTACTCAAGAGCCAATAGAGAAGGCATACGAAATTATTCAACCTCTCAATCAAAATGACTTACTGGTTAAAGATGAACTGGGAACTACCTATCGGGTGGGCAATTCTCAAGAAAGCCAAATTATTGCCAGTCAAATGAAGATTGATCGAGTAGCACCGATAACTACTACCGTAACTAATATTTTCCTCGATGATGAGGACTTATACGAAAAGATCGCAGCCTTACCCCAAGAGCGAACCTATCTCAGTGGTACGCTAACTATCTTCGATACCGATGGTCTGATTATTCCCACCCACATAGACCGCTATGACACGATTACTTTACAGCCAGCCAGCGATATTGCCTATGCAAGGTTGATTGCTGCTACTCCACAGGAAGTGTTGAGGTTGTTGGGGGATTATTATGCCAGTGGGAATTTAGTAGTAAGGATTGTAAAGGGAAAATAGAAAATTTTATCAAAGTGTGTTTTTGTAAAAGAGATTTTGGGGAATTATAAAGCTATCAATACTAAGCTAATACCAAAATCATGATAAATCTTAAACTAAAAACAATCATACAATATTTAACTATTTTAATATCTATTTTAGCAATTTGTAAAACGGCATTAGCACAAATACTAGAGGTAGGAAATTCAACTGACACTTATATCTCTGCTAATCAAGGTAAGTTTATATTTAATAACTTGAAACTTGAAATTAAACACGGCTTCATGCCTTATCTTAGTGGAAATATTACTAATGATACGGATAGAGGATGGATAGACGCAAAGTTTGAAGTTATTCTTTACGATAAAAAAAATGAAATAATTGCAAAATCCATATTTCCTATAAACATATATGACTTGCCTAAAGGAGAGAGTCAACAAATTGGAGATATTGGGTTAAATGAAAAAAGCTTAAGCTCAAATTTTTCTTTCTCTGATCATGTCAAAAAAGCTAAAACATATGAAATGAAATTTGTAGGTGGTACTTATGATTCTGACTATAGTATCACTATGACCAAGCCAATATCAAACCAAAATTTAGAATTTGAAGATGATAATATAAGCTTGAACTGGATATTTGATGAATCACAATTAGTTTTTATTTTAAGAAATAAAACAGAAAATCCAATCAAAGTTGACTGGAATCAGGTTTCTTATATTGATGTTACTGGAAATGCTCAAAAAGTAATTCATGAAGGAGTAAAATACGTTAATCGTAATGAATCTCAGATTCCTACAGTGATTCCTCCAACTGCAAAAATTCAGGACATTATATTTCCTACTAATAATGTTAGTTATGTTTCAGGACAATATGGTGGATGGAGAGAGAAACCAATGTTTCCAGAAGGAGAAGAAGCAAAGATGTACGAGGGAAAATCATTTAGTGTTTTTATGCCTTTAGAAGTAAACGGAGAAACTAAAAATTACACATTTACTTTTGATATCACCAATGTATCTCACTAAAAATGATTGCTATTGCCTTATAGCTTAATCCAAAATCCAACCCAGATCACGGCTAAAACCCACAACCATAACCGATAACTGGTATTAGAACTCGATAACTAATACCCGCCGATGTTTGCCAGGAAAGAAAAACCCTTACCAATAGCCGTCCTCAAACCCGAACCCATCAACACCCAACAAACAAAAGGTGAAGGCATCCACTTAGGAGAGGGTTATTACTGGAATCCCGAAGCTTTACCCAACGGTCATATTGTGGCTATTGGTGCGTCTGGCAGTGGGAAGACGCAGACCCTCAAGGCGATCGCTTTTTCTCTCCATCAAACCTACCCAGAGATGCAGGTTATTCTGCTAGATTTTCACGGCGACCAAGAAATCATTGGTGAGACTTACTATCCGATACACATGGCATCTCCTCACGGTATCAATCCTTTGGTAGTCAATCTCGACCCTGAAGGGGGGGGTTCTAATTTACAAGCAATACAGATAGCGGGGATATTGAAGAAATCCCTGCGCCTTGGTCCTAATCAGGAAGGGATGCTGATTGAGATTATTAAAACTTGCTATCTCAAACGGGGTATAGTTCAGGAGCAACGGTCAACATGGAGTTTCGAGCCTCCTAATTTTGATGATATCGAAGAAGAACTGAACCGCCGAGTAGCTACGGCATTTCAAGATGAAGAGAAGAAAGAACTAGCCGAAAGTATCTGTGTTCGGGATTTACCAGTGGGTAAGCCTAACGCCAGTGGTATTTATTTCATTTTCCATCACAAAGGTGCAGGGGGAGAAAATATACCTCAATCCCCCCCATCTTCCCCATCTCTCTTATACATCGGTGCAGCTAGAGACATTCAAAAACGCATCGATGGACACCACCACATTCGTTACCTCCTCAAAGAACATTATCCAGGGGAAACCTTTCAAATCCGCTACTACGAACATCTATCTGATTGGCAGGAACTAATCAAACTCGAAAACTACCTGATCCAAATCCACAAACCACCTCTTAACCAAACCACCCTCAGAACCGAATGCAAAGAAAGCCAGAAATTAAAGCTAAAGCTAGCAGCTACTTTTCAGTATGGAGTTTTCAGCCGTCCCCAACCAGAGTTTAACGAGAAGCTGGTACGGATCGATCTATCCAAATTACCCACCGAACTAAGAGCGATCGCAGCCGAGTCTTTAGCATGGCAACTAATGAACCAACATCGCTTACAGGGAGAAATACAGGGTAGACTTCCCCGCACCTTCCTATTCATTGATGAAGCCAAGGAAATGCCCAAAAAGGAAGGCAGTGCTTGCGACCAAATAATTGCTGATGGGCGTAAATTCGGACTGGCTCTAGTAATGGCATCCCAATCAGAACGTCATCTATCTGCTGATGTTATTGGCAATTCCAGCACCAAAATTGTCTTACCAGTTGATCAAACAGAAGTTAAAAAGGTATCCCAAAAGTTTAGATTTTCCGAGAAAAAAGTAGAAGCTCTTACTCCCCTAACTGCCCTCTGTCGGTTTGGTAAAGATGCCGAACTACTAAAAATCCAGCCCTATTACCAACGTGAGCGAAGATGCTGAGTAAAGTTAGAAAGTTTCTCAAAAATAATTCTCCCGATTGGCTCAATACCGAAGTCAATAAAGACCTGCTGCAAAACCTTTCGGCAAATATTACAGCTTCCAAAAAAACCATTACCTCAACTAGCTATGACGATAATTACTCCCCTCGCCCAGAATTGGGAGAGGGGTTGGGGGTGAGGGCTAATAAACTAGACTCCAAACAGATTAGTAAACAGCCAATATCAACAACTTTAAACAGCGCACCGCAAAGCGGATCTCTTCGAGATCGCCCGCTCTTTACTGAAAACTATTTACAGTTCCCAACCCCAGGCACTCCACATTGGCGCAGAATCAGACAGGTATTTCAAGCACTCGACAACGCACCCCTTAACGCTTCTTATAACCAACTTATTGAATACGTCAGAAAAGCCACAGGCAAAGGTTGCTCCCGCAAACTTATCAGCAAATGGAAAAAACAAAAATTAAATTCAAATATTCCAGATAATAACTCAGGCGATCGCCATATAGAAGAAAGGACAGCAGCAATCTCTGCTTCACCAACAATAATTGATATCCCATCTAGTGTAAACAGTTTACAGTTAGCTGACAGTAACTCACTGATGTCTGTAAAAACTTGGTCGTATCTGGCAGCAGCAGGAATTATGGTTAGTTTAGTCGGCTGTGAAATCATCCCTTTTAACAATCGTTCGAGCGAAAACATTGCTATTGCTTCCGTTACTGCACCCATAACTCCCCTTCCCCCAATACCAGAAACAAGAAAGAATCGTTTAGAACCCCGCACCATCAAAATCGAACTCACTCTGTCTAATCCTCAAGACCTCAAAGTAAAACCAGGAGACAAGATAAGCGCAGGACAGGTATTGAGCGATCGCCTTAACGAACGTAACCGCCTCCAGGCTAAGAAAAAACAGCTACAGCTATCCCTAGAAAAACTCAACCTACCATTAACCCCAATTGCCCAACCCAAACCCATCCCCGAAATTAGTCCGTTACCTCCAGTTTCTTATGCTGAAGAGGAAGCAGCTATTAAACTCAAACAACAGAAGTTAACCGAAGCCGAACGAGCGATCGCCCTCCAGCAGAAAAAAATTGACTCCCTCACTCAACTTCAGACTTCCCCCAGTCATCGGTCTAAGGAAGAAGGCAATCTAAAACTTGTAATTGAACACGAACGAGCCAACCTAAAAAACCTAGAAGCTGCCAGACAGTCGGCACAAATCCAGCTAGAAGTGCAAGAGAGCAAACTTACTACCGCTAAAGAACAACGGGCATACATCGAATATCAAAGACAGCTAGAACAGACCCGAAGGGCGATCGCTATCGAACAAAGAAATCAAGCAATTGCCAGCCAGGAGTCTGAAAGAGAGCGACTGCTAGCAGAAAGGGAATACAGCCAAGCTCAAATTGAAACCCAGATACAAACTCTTGACCACCAAATAGAACAACTCAGCACCGTCAAAGCACCCTATGAAGGCACAATCAAAAAAATTAAATGGACTGGTCAATCTGACCATAATCTCACTGCCGTTGTTACTCTGGCAGTCAATGACAATCGCTCAACCATCGCCAACAGCACGGGCAAACCCACCCCAACTACAGAAGTTAGAGAAACCAGAGAAGAAGACAAATGATTCTCCAGAGTTACCCTGTTTGGATAGCAGCAGCGAATGTATTGAACTACTAGCAGAAATAGCGATCGCTAATTCCCCTGAATTAGTCACCCTAGACGAACAAATTGCCCTGATTGATAAGCGGTTAGAAGTAGCAGGAAAAAGGATCGAACACACATCCAAAAAACGTTGGACTAATTATCTTTCCACCGACCCCTTGAGAATAGCAGCCAATATTCTCGGTGGGGGAGACGTGCAGCGAAATAACATAGCGATCGCCGATTTAGAAGTTAAAAGTGCGGAATTGGAGGCATATCGAGCCAATCTGCACAGACGCAAAGCCGAGGTATCTTCGCAGTTACGAGAACAAGTTTTGGGTTTGGTGTTGGAATATGAAGCAGCAGTTAGGCAGTATTCATTAGTTGAATCTCAGTTAGCCAATCATCAGGTGCAGCAACAGATTATGGAGATTGATTATCGTTTTGGTAACGGTTCGACTAGCTCCTATCTTGCTCTTATTCAAGAAGAAGAAAAGTTAAATAATCAGTTAGTGCATAATCAGTCTACTCAATTGGAAATAGTTAGTAAGATTGGACAAATAACAGGATATAAGTTTAAAAATAAAGAAAATCTTTAAAATACTTGATTTACTTGCTTTTTAATGCGTTATCAGAGCTAAGTTGTTTAGAATGGAGCAGCATACAATACTAAATTACTAAAAAAGAATCAAATCCATTATGGTATATACAGTCTGGAGTGCATTTAATCGATTTAGAACAGATACCGTTGACCTCGCTCCAGATGTTACAGATCGAGCTAGAACAAGTCGTAATTATCTATTTGACCAGGTTAAAAGACTTGCGAATAATAACGCAGACTTTCCCAGACTAAAAGGTGGCTATTTATCATTTGGTTCATTTGCTAGAAAAACAAAAATTCAGCCATTAGATGATGTAGATATTTTGATTCTCTTAAATGATGAAAATACAGAAGTACAATCACTATACAACGAACCTTATACTTACTATTTAAAAGCTAAAAATAGCTTTGCTCCTTTATATTTATTTACTGATGATTATAACTATGTAAATTCAACAAAAATACTTAACAAAATCAAATATCATTTATCATCAATTAGTAATTATAAAAAAGCTGAGATTAAGAAGACTATGCAAGCAGTAACTCTTAATCTTAGTTCTTATGATTGGGTATTTGATATTGTACCAGCCGTACCTGCTTATAATTATTCTGGAAGTATAGCTTACTATTTGATACCAGATGGTAAAGGCAAGTGGATTAAAACAGATCCGCGAGTAGACTCAACCAATGTAACTAAAATTAACTCCAGACATAATGGTAAATTCTTACCAACGCTACGACTATTAAAGTATTGGAATCGGCGAACGCATAAGCCCAGACTTCAATCCTATTACTTTGAAACTTTAGCAATTCAAGTATTTCAATATGCTTCTTCAATTGATAATTTTCCTAATGCAATAAAATACTTTTTTGATAATTGTCCTTTTTATATAAATCAAATATGTTCAGACCCAAAGAATTTAGGAACAGCATTAGATTTATCTGTTCCTCAAAGCACAAAAGATAAAATTATTACTGCAATGTCCGAAGCCTCAACTTTTGCTAAATATGCTTTAGTCTATGAAGAGAAATCAGATAATAAAGAAGCTATTTATTGGTGGCAAAGAATTTTCGGCTATGAGTTTCCTTCTTACGGCTAGTAATAGATATAGTTAAATGATTATCAATGAATTCAATTACTCAAGAACAGTTAGAACATAAGCAGTTAGAGCGTCTCGCAGCCCAAAGACAAATTTACTCAGATGCCAAAAAAATTCAAGCAATTAACATGATTCTTAGTGTACCAGCAGTTATTGTTTGGTCTATTTTAGTGGTGAAATTTCCTGATTTAAAAATCTGGTCTGCTTTTTGGGGAATTACTGTAACTTTTTTAGGATTTATTGTATTTAATCCTTTCCAAAAAGAACTACAAGAAAAGGCTGCTAAAATTCAACAATTATTTGATTGTGATGTACTTCAATTAAGTTGGAATGAACTCAATTCTGGAAAGCGTCCTGAACCAGAATTAATTTGCCAAAAAAGTCGAAATTATAGACGTAATCATTCTGATTATTCAAAACTAAAAGATTGGTATCCAATTGGTGTAAGTCAATTACCAATTCATTTAGGTCGTTTAGTTTGTCAACGTACTAATTGCTGGTGGGATGCTCAATTAAGAAGACGGTATGCTTACTATATACAGTTAATAATTATTGGGTTATCAATATTTGTATTTTTAATAGGATTTATTAATGGTTTAACCTTAGAAAAATTTTTCTTAGCAGTATTTTTTCCTTTGACACCTGTATTATTTTTTGGAATTAATCAATATCGCGATAATATTGAAGCTGCTTCTAGATTAGATCGTCTAAAAGATGAAGCAGAAAGTTACTGGCGACAAGCTATTAATCAAAAATTAGTACCTCAAGAACTCACTCAATTATCTTATAAGTTACAAAATAGTATCTATGATAATCGTCGCCGAAATCCGTTAATCTTCGATTGGATATATAACCGTATTAGAGATGAAAATGAAGAACAAATGAATCAAGGTGCTGAAGCTTTGATTGAAGAATTATTTAAAAACCCTTAATATGAAGCGAAATATATCTCGTTTTTATTTGAATTATTTTCTTTACCAGATTATTCTTAACTCTACCCAAAATCCTTCACTTCAATTCATTTTAGGTAAAAATACGGTTTAAGAAATAATTAAGAATCTTCTACCCTGGTATTAAGACCGTTACCAGTTATTACCACTGTGACCACCCAAGCCCCCACACCGTAACCATTATGAGTAAAGACAAGAGAGAGCAAGTTTTCCAAGCCTGTCAAGAATTATTAGAAGAAGAAAAAAGCGTTACCGTCAGAGCAGTAATAGATCGCGTTGGTGGTTCTTCTCGCGACATTTCCCCCATCGTCAAAGAATTTAAAGAAAACCTCGAACAAGAAAGCTTTCTCTCCGTCTCAGAAAAAGCCGAAGTCGATTACAGTCATTCTGATGAAGAAGAACACATTAATGCTGACCCCGTAGCAGCTAATTTAGAAAGAGTGGACAGAGAGGCTCAACTAATTGCTGCCAGAAAGATTATTGCTACTGCTTACTACGAAAAAACGCAGCAGTTTAACTTACCAGGACTACAGGAAGAAGTAAATCAGGCATTATCGGAGGTTGATGCCTTAGTTAATTCCCAGACATTATCCCCAAAAGGGATGTTGAACTGGCTCAAGGGGAGACAGAAACAACCACAATATTAGAAGACAAACCCAAACTAGAGCAGCCAGAAATAGTTTCTTCACCAAAACCACAGAAGCACTCGGTATCGGATAAGTCCGATAAACCCGATAAACAAACTGACTCAATTAAACTCAAACAACCAACAGATTCCCATCCCACCCCTCAACTTACTTACTCTCAAGTTGCTATAGCTGAGAGGAGATCGCTACTTAAAACTTGGTTGGCATCTGTTATCGGTACGGCGATCGCTTTTGCCTTAGTATCTGGTATCAAAGACATTAGGGCATTAGTCACAACTTCCATGAGTGCTGGCAGCATTGCTTTCGTCGTTTCCGCCCTCAGTAACAATGGAAATAACAAGTGATATTTCGCATGGATGCAATCAAGCTCCACTGAATAATCATCCGATACTTCAGCTTATCCATCTTTAACGAGAGGAGATATTATTGACTGACTCTATGAGTGTTTGGCTTAACCACCGTAGCATCATCCCAAAAATCATCATCTGTCGGCTGACAATCAGGATCGGCTTTAGCTAGGGTTTCTATCTCTTCCTCGGTCATTTCTTTAACTTTTTGCCAATCAGTCAAGCTTTGGCTCTGTTTCACTTCATCCATAGATAGTCTGGTAATATTTGTTTCGCTCACGTTTGGTTGCCCTCAAGCGCACTAATAATTCTGCGTACCTCACCCCGCCACGTATAAACAACATAGAGAACTACGCCGTTTACTTCCCCCAAAGCAACAATTCTAGTCTCTTCACGGACATCTCACGGGGGCGAATTCGATTCGCCCCACGTGTCCTTATAATCATAACGATTGTCTACCCTTTCCAGCACGGGACGGTTAAATATCTTAGCTGCATCGACAAAATCAATACCGTGTTTGCTCAGATTAGACTGACGTTTGTTTTCATCCCATTCAAACTCCATAATCACCCACTTTCTTTGTTACCCTCTAATCTGTCAAACCAGAAAGCATTTCCGACAATTCCACCTGGTCTTTAGCCCGATTGTCATCATAAATCATCAAAGTATCGATCTGACGGTGACGGGACAACTTCTGCACCTTCCGCACATTCCCATCGGTAGCATCCAAAGCAGCCGTAATCGAACTGTGCCTTACCCGATGGGGACTCATCCGTTTGGTTATCCCTGCCTCCCGACAATAGCGACGCACCAGCTTATAAATTCCATCCCCAGTGATCCGATGTCCCTTGTGCTTAAAATCTAGAGCCACAAACAACGGTTCTTTCTTCTTCTTGTGCTTGTATGCTTTACACCAATCTAGCAGCGCGTTGGTAGTAGAGGTACTCAAGCCGATAATCTCCGTCTGCGTACCCTTGCCCTTCCCTAATATGGTTAATTCCCTAGATAAAGGCTCAAAATCCCCATAATTTAACAAACTAACCTCATTTCGTCGCAGAGCATTGTCCCACAGCAGCTTCAACAGGGCATAATCCCTAATCCCTTGTAATGAAGAGCGATCGCAAAGATCGAGAACCTTGCGATACTCTTCTGGACTAATCCCCGTCGTATCCCTGTATTGCTGAACCCGTTCCCCCTTCACATCTTCCAGGGTAAACTGACAGATACCCAACTTACGACCCATGCTACACAGAGTTTTAATCGAAGCCAACCGCCGATTGACCGTCGCTTCCGATAATCCCTTATCAAATAATTTAGATTTGTAATTCAGCACCACTCCCACCGCAGCCGAACGTTCTAAGTGCAAAAACTCCAGCACCGCATCTAAGTTGGCAACCTGACCCGTAGTGACTCGAAAAAAGTCATTGAGGTCTTTAGCATAAGCCTTTCTGGTACTGGGATTGCGTTTGTCGAGAAGGAATTGAGCTAGCACGTCAGGTTCGGTATGAGTAAAATGTCTCTCAATTTTGGCATTGAAAGAGTTTTCTAGATGTGATGGAGTATGATGAGTAATTTTTTCCATTCTATGATATCGAAAACCGCTCTTTCCAATAGCGCAGTCGGTAATATCCTTACTGTACCGTGATTTGGGACTGTTTGTTATTACCGATAATTTTTAACTAAAATGACCCTTACTATCAACTTTTTATTTTTTAATAGAGAACAAAATCCTGTGAGATACAACTACTCATGATTGATGGCGGTCGCCTTCGGCGCAGCGAAGCTGTCCGCATCGCGCCTCGCGTTTGAGCGAGATCGCGCCTAAAAAACTACTCTCTTAACAGTACGCGGGCAACTTTACCAAAAATTTAGACTTCACAAGTTATATATGAAGGAAATTTCACTTAATACCCAACAATACCGCCTAATATTGGGAAAAATACTTATTTATACTCTCTCAAATCTCTTTATCCCAATTTGAGCTTATTTGCTCTTAGTTATGAAATTAAAACAAATATTCAATACCACCATTCTCACTATTGGCTTGCTGCTCGCTGGCTACTCCTATTTAAAGTCGCAAAATAAACTCTCCTTGGACTTCGCTTCTACCACCAAATCAATCGACTCCAAGCCTTGGCTAATTAAAGACAATAGTAGCATCTACGATGGTGACACTCTGCGAGTAGTCCGAGGTTCGGAAGAATTAAAGATTAGGTTCTGTGGTATCGATGCCCCAGAACGCGACCAAAAGTTGGGAATTGAATCTAGAGATTATTTGCGAAGTCTTGTTGCTCAAGGAGACGGCACAATCTACGTTTTACCCATCGAAAAGGATAGATATGGGCGTACTGTAGCTGAGTTATGGATACCGATTAAACCCGACTATGAGCGAGAAATACATCTAAATACAGCAATGGTTGAAGCTGGTATGGCATGGCATTACGAGAAGTATTCAGGTAATTGTGAGAGTGCTGAGAATTTGGTCTGGGCAGAAAAGATTGCCAGAGAAGATAAATTAGGAATTTGGGCAAGTAACAGTCAACCACCTTGGGAATTTAGAGCATCTAAAAAAGCTAATAAATAATGCCTAGAGTATTAAAAGTTTATTTATTAGAAAAAATTAAACTATACACACTTACTACGCAAACCCCATTAAACACTCTACCGTTGAATCATTTGAATGTAAGTAAGGGTTTGTTGGTATCCAGCCATATTTCCTGAATCCAAGAAAAGTTTGGCTGCGTGTTGTAAATCTTCTAAACCTTCTTGGTTATCTCCTAACTGAGCGCGGATCAATCCACGATTGCCATAGGCTTCTGCTAAAGTAGGATCGAGCTTAATCGCTTGGTTATAATCAGCAATTGCACCTTGAAAATTTTTTAGCTCAGTACGTGCTTTGCCCCGATTGTAGTAAGCATCAACAAAATTAAAATCAAAATGTAAGGCTTGGTCAAAGTTGTCTACTGCTTGGTATAGATTGCCTTGCTGTGCAAGAACGATTCCTTTTCTGTTAAGAGCATCAGCATGACGGGGAGCAACTTTTAGTGCCAGATCGAATTGGGCGATCGCTCGCTCTAAATTTCCTAAGCCAAAGTACGCAATTCCTCACCGACAATCCTCCAAAAGTTAATGTCATCACGGACATCTCAGTCTCGCGAATTCGATTCGCCCCACGTGTCCTCCCCAAGATAATGCCTGATGTCTTCATCGGTTTCATGGCTGGATTGTTCTTGCTGTAACTCAGAACAAAAAAATTACCTCTCAATACCATTCTAGTAACAGAACACAGAATTAATCTGACATCAGACTTCTTTGATGATTTAGAAGTTAACAAGCAATGCCGTACCGTACATAACTATTAATCCCGCACTAAATCCCGCCAAACTAATCTTAGATAACCATGTACCACCGATTTTACTGGCGGTACGTGCCAAATACGAACCTACTTCTACGATTACCTGTAAAATCGCTCCCACACCAATGCCCATAAAGATTGCTGCCCAGTGAGGAGAAAAGGCAAAAACGCCCAGCCAAGTTCCTAATACCGCAGGTAGTCCCGCTAAAGCAGTCAAGCCTAGAAAAGTAATGAAGGTCGGTTTAGATTTAACCAAAGGTGCAGCAATACCAATCCCTTCTGTTAAGTTGTGCAGAGTAAAACCAACTACCAAAAGCGAACCGAGGGCAGCTTCTCCGACAGCAAAAGCCGTACCAATTGCTAGTCCTTCTCCTAAATTATGAATGCCAATACTGAAAGATAGGTAAGTAGATAGGCTTTGTCCTTCAGGAGCTTTACCTCGACTGCGACCGATAGTTAGAATCGTTAGAAAAGAGATAGCTGCGATCGCCCAAACTAAAATACTGCCTGAAAATGCGTTGGCTGCACCTCTAGCAAGTTCTAGCCCTTCTTCAATAGTATCTACCAACAGAAAAGCCAGCATTCCCAAGGTTAAAGCGAGAATAAACTTCATTCCTTCTCCACCTAAAGACTTGAGAGACGGATAAAACAGCATTCCCAATCCTACGGGGACAACACCAACATATAACCCCAGTAAAGTAAAGCCCCAAAGACGGCTCAAGGAAAATTGAGGCGTAGCTACAGCTACATCGATAGTATGTTCAAAACTAATTCCCGTATTGGTAATCAAGTTAAGATGATGGGTTTCGTTTTCTACCCAAGGATAGGGCAGATCGATCCAAGCAGTTGAGAGTCTAGGTAAAGCACCTGAAGGCTTTTGGGTGAACGTCCAGTAAGAACCATCTACCTGCACTTGGGCAATTTGCATTGGTTCTGAACCTTCTGCCCTCACTAACAAGGAAATACCGCGATCTGCTAAGACAGTTCGTTCTACGGTCAGATTTTCTAGAGGAGGTGCAGAAATACCTAATGGACTGAGGGGATTGGTAGAAAGGAAAATACCAATCGAAGTAACTAGTGCTACCAATGGCAAAACAGCCCACAACCAAGTTTTTTTCATGCCACCACCTCAAAGGCACTCATCCAGCCGAGTTCGAGGAATTCTGACTGATGGGCGTGGAACATATACTGTCCTGGGGCGTGTTCTTTGAAGGAAAATTCTAAAATACCTCGCTGTCCCTGGCACTGCATCACGGTATCGATGGTGCGAAGAGTAGGCGTTAGGGTCGTTCCACTATCGTAATAGTCAAAGAAATTACCGTGAAGATGAAAAGAGTTAACTGGGTCAAACTCCGTCACGTTAATTAAATAAACTCGCACGGGGCGATCTCGTTCGATGCGGAGAGGTCGCTTCATAAATTCGTGGGGAATTGTATTAACGGCATAAAATTCGTTTTCCTCATCAAAGTTGGTGTCAAACGCATTCATCACCATTAAAAATTCCTGCCACTGTTGATTTTCGGGAGTTCCTAATAAACGCGATCTCGCCTCTTGTTCGGCTTCGGGATGGCTTTTGGGGTCAGGATCGATAATAAATGCGCCGTAAAGTCCTTTGTGTAGGTGTCGCTTAAAAGGGGCAGAATGACAGTGATAGAGATGACAGCCAAAAGGTTTAGCATCAAATTCGTACACTACTTCTCCTCCTGGCATGGCTTCTAGCGTCCCAGGAACGCCATCTTGTCTGGCAGAATGAATACCGTGAAAGTGAATGGTGTGGGGATGTCGGCTTTTATTGCGGAAATTAATCTTAACGCGATCTCCTTCGGTTACTCTAATGGTAGAACCAGGAACTCGACCGTTATAAGTCCAGGCGGGGTAAAATACCCCAGGTGCAATTTCAATTTCCCGTTCTTCAACAGCAATATCATATTCTCGCCAAGTCTGACCGTTAGGTAGTTGAGAGACTTTTCCCCCGTCCCAATCGTTTAGAATATCGCGGGGACTAAAACCATTGCGATCGTTATCCACATCACCTACCGTAGTGCTGCCACCGTGAACTGCACTATTAGTAACTTGAGAATTATGCTGTTGGGAATTTTGAGCTAATGCTTTATTGGGTAAAAACTTTCCTAAGATACTTCCCCCTCCGAGCAAACCCAGTTCCAACAGCGATCGCCTGGAAACATTAAATATCATTTTTAAGACTTTTCATATTCTTCTCATAATCTTAGCAGAAGTTAGAGATTGATAAATTTTGTTCGTGATAACTATGGTAGTCTCAAGAGAAGAGTAGGTTCTAATGAGGAACAGCCATTAGAAGTAATGGGGAAAGTTCGGTGTAAATCCGACGCTGTCCCGCAACTGTAAAGAGACTGAATACTTACGTTTCTAAGTCAGGATGCCCGCCACTCGGTTAAATTAAATTGATATCTGCGAGGTACAGATCGTGATTAGTACAAGTAATTTTTGGCAACACACCCAGCGTTTTGTTTTATCATTGCCGATGCAGGTTGTCTTGTTGGTTAGTCTGTGCATGATAATTCTCTGGACGCTTTATTTCTCTACATATCCTCCTGTTCACGACGCACTACACGAAACTCGTCACCACACTCTGACAGTCCCTTGTCATTAATTAGGGGGAAGACATGAAATCAATTAAATATGCTTTGTTAACCCTAGTAGCGATCGCGTTTTGGGGACTAATTTGCTTATCCAACTCAACTTCGGTTGTCTCTCAACCAACAGTACAGCTTAAAACCGAGCCACCACTAGAACAGGTGATTCCAGATGATACGGTAGTTAAACTGCAACTTCAGGCAGTCGATACTAACAAACAGCCTTTACCCAATGCTAAGGTTCGGGTTCGCATCTTAACCCCAAACAAAACCCCCTGGTTTACTTCAGATTTTCCCATAGTCGAGGAAACAGAATTACTCAATTTAGAAGCGATCGCTCCTCAAGGCAATCTAGAGTTCGAGCAAGTATTACCGATTCGCGGTAACTACAGTATGAAAATAGGAGTAACTCCTCAAGTTAAAGGGACATTCGAGGCTTTTGAACAATCCTTAACCTTAAGTATCCCCGAAAATGCTGTGAAATATCGCAATCTGGCAATTTTAGCTGCTATTTTGTTAAGCACTGGCTTTGGTGGCGGTTGGCTCTTAGGTGGCGAGCAAAATGTACGTGATGGGGAAATTGCGCCTCAACCAGTAAGAATGTTGTTAAGTAGCATGACAGTAGTGGCGATCGCAGTTTTATTTTTGGTTAACTGGAGTGCAGAAACAGCAGCACATCATAGTGCAGGCGATGCGGTTACGTCTTCTACTCCTTCTGCAATTATTAACAAGAATCAAGCAGTACAAGTAGAGTTATTAGGAAATACCCAAGGGGTTGTCGGTAATTTAGCGACTAAAACAGTTCAAGTTACCAATTCCACCACAGGCAAACCAGTAACGGATGTGCAAATTGGTGTTCAGTCAATTGCTTTAGAGAATAACGCATTGATGTTTGCCTATCAAGGTATTCCCGATACTACGGGTAAATTGACTTGGCAAGAACAGTTTTTTGATGGCGCACCCCACAACGTGACAGTAGAAGTTACTCCTTTAGAAAATTCTTCTCAGCAGTTTACGCCATTAAAGATATCTCAGGAAATAGAAGTAGAAGCTATTGCTCCGCCACTATTACGTCGGTTTATCAGTCTGTTATATTTTACCCTTATTTTTGTGGTGGGATTAATCGCAGGATTATGGAGACGGAGACGGCAAAAAGTGCCAGTTTCCTAGTTTGAATATGCGATCTAATTTCTTCTTGACATTAGAGTTAACTCTAAGGTTTAAGCTAAATCTAGAACTCCAATTTCAAGAGGAAAAAGAGATGACAAAACGATTAGTAGAAGTATTTGTAGCTGGTTGTCCTCTATGCGATGAAACTGTCAAGCTGGTGCGAGAATTAGCTTGTTCTAATTGCGAGGTGAAAATCTACGATCTACATCAGGAAAGTGCAGCAGAAAAAGAAAAAAGGACACAATATGGAATTTATCGCGTTCCTGCGGTAGTAGTAAATGGCAAACTAGCAGAGTGCTGTTCCTCTCAACAGCCTGTATCTCGCGAGATGCTTGTAGCTGCTGGTATTGGTCAAGGTTAAGGCAAAATGGCAGGTAAAGAAGGCTGGTTGATTGGCGAGTTAAGCGATCGCGTGGGGGTATCGGCTCATACCATCCGTTATTACGAACGCTTGGGATTACTTGAACCTCCCAGGCGCACCGAATCACAATATCGCATCTATGGTCAAGAAAATGAAGAACGCTTGCGCTTCATTCAAAAAGCCAAGAGATTTGGACTTTCCCTAGATGAAATAAAACAACTAATTGCTATTAGAACTCAAGGAACACCTCCTTGTGCCAGTCTCAAAACAATGGTCAAGCAACGCTTAGACGATTTAAACCGCCAAATTGAGGAAATGATGTCTTTACGTCAAGAATTAGCCAGTCGGTACGAGGAAATTAGTAAATTATTACCCAATGCGTCTACTCTCCCGACTGAAGAAATCTGTCAGGGTAAAATCTGCGGGCTAATCGAATCTATTGAGTGATTCAGCTAAAAATGATGAACCCTAAAACCGCTCTCATCGTTAGTATAAGTGGCACAATTCTGGTGGCTCTTTGCTGCTTTACTCCGATTCTAGTTATTCTTTTAGGAGCAATTGGTTTGAGTGCGCTAGTAGGTTATCTTGACTACGTTTTATTGCCAGCCTTGTTGATCATGCTTGCCTTAACTGTTCTTTCCTACAGTCGTTATCGTCGTTGCTATGAGCGTCATAAATAATTTATCATGACTGAAACTTGTTGTTGCCCTCCCCAGCAAACTTCCTGGGATAAAACTTGTCCTAGAAATGGAATAAGAGGAAAAATGGTTCAAACTATTACCTTAAAAAGTTTGCTCATACCTTCAGCTTTAGAAAACCTCAATCCAAATACAGCTTATTATTTCTGTACTGCACCAGATTGTCCTGTAGTTTATTTTAATGAAGAGGGTCAGACATTTAGCACCGAACAGGTAAAAGTTCCCGTATTTCAGAAGGATAAGGGTTTAAATGTACCTGTATGTTACTGTTTTGGCTGGAGTCGCAGTCGCATCCAACAGGAAATTATCAAGACGGGTAAAAGCAGTGCCGAGACTAATATCCGCAGTCACATCCAAGCTGGACGCTGCGGTTGCGAAGTAAATAATCCTCAAGGAAGCTGTTGCTTGGATAATGTTCGACAACTAGCGCAAAACTATGAACATTAATGAAGTCAAAGTCAAAACTCAATACGATCGCCTTGCTGATATTTACGATTTACGCTGGCGCAACTACATCGTCAACACACTTACCTTCCTGCACAACTGGGAGGAGATTGAACCACAGTCTACAATTCTAGATGTTGCTTGTGGTACAGGTGAATTTGAACGACTTTTGCTCAATCAAAATCCGACACAAAAAATTACAGGAATTGATATATCAGAGAAGATGTTGAATATAGCCAGGGAAAAATATCGGGCTTATCCTAACATTGAATTTCATCAAGCCTCAGTTCATTCATTGCCCTTTGCTAGTGAATCTTTTGATGTGGTGGTATGCGCTAATGCTTTTCATTATTTTGATGAACCTGAAGTAGCATTAGCAGAAATGAAAAGAGTGCTAAAACCCAATGGCAAGGTAATTATTCTCGACTGGAATAAAGATTATCCAGTATGTAGAATCTGCGACTGGCTCTTACAAATTTTCGATCCCGCTCATCAACAATGCTATACACAAGACCAATTACATCAGCTCTTGCTATCTGCTGATTTTAAAATTTACCGTGCAACTAAAGTTCGTTTTGGAGTTATTTGGGGACTGATGGCTGTTACGGTTTTATCATCTAAAATTAGCTGATTTTTGACAATCGCGATCGCAGAGAAAGAGCGAACCTCTCGCTCGTTGTGCCAGCGAAGCCGAGCTAGTAGTAAGATTTACTACAATTAGAGAATGTCACTGGTATTTAGGCAGTCGAATTATAAAGTTACTTCCTTTACCAATCTCACTTTGTACTTCCAGACTGCCGTTGTGGGCTAGAGCGATCGCCCTTGCTATAGCTAACCCTAATCCAGAACCACCTTGACTTCTAGAACGAGCTTTATCTACTCGATAGAAGCGGTCAAAGATGCGTTTTTGTTCGTTTTTAGCAATACCGATGCCCGTGTCTCGAACAGAAATTACTGCCTGACGATGTTCTTCTGTCAGACTGATAATGACTTGACCCCCTGCGGTCGTGTACTGAATCGCGTTTGTTACCAGATTAGTAATCAAACGATATAGCTGAGTGCGATCGCCAATTATCTCGATAGGTTGAGATACTTTAATTTGGGAACTAAACTCAATTTCTGAAGCCATTGCCAAAGCTGCCAAATCTTCTTCTACTTCAATAATTAAGTTTGCTAGAGCAACTTTTTCTCTTTTTTTGCGAGAGTTGTTGCTATTTATCTCCCCATCGATACGACACAGGATTAATAGATCTGCTACCAAATAAGATAATCGCTTGTTCTGTCTCACGATATTTTTGAGGGTATCCTTGGCTCGATCCTCAGATAAATTGGGCAGCATGAGATCGGATTGAGCCGTTGCTTGAATAGCTGCGAGGGGTGTTCTCAGTTCATGGGCAGCATCGGCGGTAAACTGCTGCATCTGCTGATAGGATTGGTATATCGGGCGGATTGCTAAACCTGAGAACCACCAGCTAGCAGACATTACTAATAACACCACTAAAGGCATTCCCAACAGTAAGATCGACTTAACATTAGCAACATAGCGATCGACATCTTGGAGACTTCTACCAACTTGAAGATAACCCCAATTCTTACCTTGTTGAGTGTGTAAAAGAAAAGAAATTTGCCGATAGCGAGTACCTTTAACATCGGTTAAAGTTTGCCACTCCTGCTGGTTAGATACCTGGGGTAATTCAGGCTGCATTCCTGCTACAGCTACTGAATCCCCTGATAAATCGAAGAGACGTAAATAATATTTGTCTTGTCCAATTACCCCTAATTTATAAGATTGAAAACGAGCTTGATTGTAACAACCTGTTTCGACGAGACAAGTATCGGGTAATAACTCTTTTACTTCTGGTTCTATTTTCCCTGGCTGCTTGAGAATAGGTAAAAAACTGTCATGAAGAGTCCCCGCCACCGATTTTAGTTCTTGATTAATGGTAATACGATGAGCATGGGCAACAGCTTCACAAACTCCCAAGGCACAAATCAAGAGAACTATGCCTAGTATGGCTGCATACCAGCTAGCTAATTGCCAGCGCGATCTTGAAAAAAGTCGGTTTTGCTTCACATCCAATAAAATTAGTCTTTCTCCAAAAGCACTTAGAGCCAAAAACTGACGACTGATGCGTTAATAAATCGGCTTTATGGTTTGAAACGATAACCCAGTCCGTATACAGTTTCTAGCATCTCATCGCATCCATATTTGGTCAACTTGCGTCTTAGCAAACATACCTGGGCTGCTACTACATTACTAGGTGGTTCTGCCCCAAATTCCCATAAACGGTCTAAAAGCTGTTCGCTGGTAACGATTTGTTCGGGATGCTGCATAAAATACTCTAACAACTGAAATTCTTTTTTGGTCAGTAATACCTGTATTTCTCCCGATTCTTCTTGCAACCAAAAGGTATTAGTACCGTAATCTAAACTGAGATTTCCTACTTGTAACCGTTGGGGTTGTAATTGAGGAGTTCTTCTTTGTAAAGCTCTCAATCTTGCTAATAATTCTGGCATATCGAAGGGTTTAACTAAATAATCATCTGCTCCTGCATCTAAGCCTGTTATTTTGTCCTCCATGCTGTCTTTTGCCGTCAACATCAGAATGGGTAAAGGCTTTTGCTGCTGCCTAACCCGCTTGGTTAATTCTATTCCCGATATTCCAGGTAACAGCCAGTCAAAAATCCCCAGATGATATTCCTTCAGCTTAAAGTAATCCCAAGCATCAAGACCATCTACAGCCCAATCTACAACATGATTGCTGCGATCTAAACTCTGCTTGATAGCAGCCCCTAAATCTGGTTCATCTTCGACTAGCAATATTCTCATACAAGACATTGGTTCTAGATTATCAAGAGTTTTCGAGACAGATATAGCTGCTCAAATCCATAAATATTTATTCTGACATGAAGTTATTAAATAGGGATGAAAAAACTTTTTTTGGACAAAAATATTCAATTTCATTCTGATTTAATTATTCTATGCAAAAGTTGCAATTAATCAATTATTGCTTTTGTAAGCATACAAATAACTAATCAAATTACTTTAATTCTCAGAAAAAAAGATTGGTTTTTGGCTCTTATTTAATGTGCTTAACTCCCATAAACAAACAGTTTTTGAGGATTTAATTTAGCAATAATGATTAATAATTGTTAATTTTTGGACGCAAGATCATGTCAAATAAATTATTTATATCTTCTGTAATGGCAATTTCTACTATGGTTTTTGGAGCTAATTATTTGGTTTCTAAACCTGTAAATGCAGTGGAACTACTCGACGGACAAAAAGCTTTTGAAAGCTCTCCTCGCCTAACTCGCGCTGCTGCCACTTTTAGCAATCGCAATAATCCTGGAGCCAAATATCAATTTACGATTGAAGTTCCCGAAGATGCAGGAGAGGCTTTAAAATCGGTCAAGATTACTCAGAAGGAAAATTCCGATACTGTTGTTTTCAAAGCAGACAAGACTAAAGCGTCACTGGGCAACAGTTTATCAGGCGATAATATTCCTCTGACTGCGGTGGAGAAAGAGTCCAAGCCTGGAGACATAATTGTTCTCTTTGATACTCCTGTAGAGCCAGGAAATACAGTCACAATATCCATCAAACCAAAGCAGAATCCTTCGGTTGATGGAGTCTATTTATTTGGTGTTACCGCCTTTCCTACTGGAGAAAATAGCCCTGGGCTATATTTGGGTTCTGGTCAAATTCACATCACCAAATAATACTTTTAGGAACGAGAGCGATCGCTTCTCACCACTACAATCTACAACCAACTCAAGAGATTTCATGCTGATTTAATACTCTTGTGTCATCTTGGTTTAAAGATACGACTTTAGCTTGCAACTTTGCCCATGACCGCAAATACTACGAAGAATCAAGACGACGAGCGCGTTCCCTTGCCCCCATTCGAGGGTAAACGTCTTCCGTCGACGCGGGGTCGCTCGTCAATGTCAGATGACAATGAGAACTCGCTAGAAGATTCTCAAAAATCCAAATCTGTAACCGAAGAGGTTACGTATCCTTCAACTGTCGAACCAGAAAAATTAACAGAAACCGATTCTCAGCAGGATTCAGCTTCTAATTTTAAACTGGGCAAAACCCTTTTAGGATTAGGAGTTTTCGTCCTCCTGACGGGAAATATCTTGGTCTTAACCAACCACCTAAAGCCTTCTAGTTCGATGGCAGGGATGGAAGGAATGGATCATGGGGATATGTCTATGGAAGACATGATGGCGGTGGATGGTTCGTTTAATCCCAATCCTGTGCGGGTAGAAACCGTTAAACCCCAGGTGTTAGAAGCCAGTGTTAGCTATACAGGAACAATTAAACCTTATGAAGAAATTATGGTTTATCCCCGTGTGGCAGGACAACTGACGAACTATTCTGTCTATCCAGGCGATCGCGTTACCGCAGGACAACCTATAGCTACCTTGGATGCTTCGGAATTAACTACGGGAGTAGCTGAAGCAGCAGCAGAGGTTAGCACGATGGAAACCGATCTGGAGATGAGCAAAATTGAGGTAGACGAACAAAGAAGCGCGATCGCCCAGATTGAAGCCGATTTAGATTATCTCAACCTGAAAAAAGACCGCTTTGCCCGACTGGTTAAGGATAGGGTGATTTCCCAAGATGAGTTTGATGTAGTCGATAGCGAAGTCAGAAGTAAAGAAGCTGCCCTCAAACAAGCACGGGTTAAATTAGCGCGAATGGAAGCTCAGGTAACTAATAACCGAGCCAAGATTAACCAAGCCAAAGCTAAAGTCGATACTGCTAAGGTTATGCAGGGTTACACCACCATTAATTCTCCCATTTCGGGCATCGTGCAGGAACGGAACATCGATCCTGGGGTGGTGGTTCAACCCAGTATGGGCATTGTTAAAATCGGCAACTACGATCGGGTACGCTTACAGGCTAATGTCGCCCAGAGTGATGCCGTTAATATTCGTCCTGGGGCAACAGTGGTTGCTACTATTCCTGGTAGTAATATTGCGCCAATCAAAGGTAAAACTACCAGCATCTTTCCCCAAGCCAACAGTCAAACTCGCACCGTAACGGTAGAGGCGGTAATTGATAATCCCGACGGACAATTACTTTCTGGTAAGTTCCTCGAAATGCAAATTGTCACTGCCCGTAAACCTAATGCCATTACTATTCCCCAAGCTGCGGTGGTGGAATTTCAAGACCAACCTTCAGTTTGGGTAGTTGAAGGAGATACGGTAACAGCCCAACCAATAACATTAGGAATGTCTACAGGAGACAGAATAGAAGTTATCAGTGGCTTAGAGTCGGGACAAGCGGTAGTAACTTCGGGTCAAAATCGCTTGGTAGAAAATGCCCCCGTAGCGGTTATCAACCAGTCCGAACAATTTATACCAACGAATAAAGCTGCTAACCAGGACATTCAAATTCAGTTAATCAGTCCCGATAATAACGAGGTAGCAATGGGTGATGTCCAATTAATACTGGAAGTGAAAGACGATCGGGGTCAACCGATAGAGGTAAAAGATTTAGAGGTTAGCGCATCAATGCCCATGAAAAACATGGCACCGATGACGGCAAAAGTAGAAGTCCAACCCGCAGATAAACCTGGTCGCTTTCAAGTCGATACCTATCTCAGCATGAAAGGAGACTGGACGATTACTGCCCAAGTTAAAGACCCGAAAAATAAAGGTAAGCAAGAGTTTACTGTCAAAGTTCAGTAGCAATTCAAAGCTGCAAAAGTTTTCCCCTTAGCCCATAAAACAAACTATTCCAGCCAGGGACAGTTTGCCTATACAAATTTTTATCTACTAACTAAAAATACCAACCATGAAAAAACTAATCTTAATTCTACTTCCCCTAAGTTTACTCGCGATCGCCTGTAGTCCCGCTCAAAGTGATACTAATGTTACTTTTACTGCTTCAACGGAAAAGGCACAAAATAAACAAGCCAATACAGCTACCGTAAATTTAGTTAGTCCCGAACCCCAAACAGAAATCCCTATGGGTGAAGCCGAGATGATTTTAGAAGTGGTAGATAGCAATGGCGAACCAGTAAAAGTAGAAACCTTAGATGTCAGCGCGACTATGCCAATGGACGGCATGGAAGACATGATTGGCAACGTAGAAGTTACACCAGCAGACGAACCTGGTCGTTTTAAAGCGACTACCTATTTTGGAATGCAGGGAACTTGGAATATAGTTGCCAGCGTGAAAGATCCTCAATATCAAGCGAACCAAGAATTTACTTTTGAAGTGAAATAGTTTGATTTCTCTAACTAGCAAAGTCATTTAATCTGCCCCAAGTCTCTACTCCATGAAAACCTTTTTTACTCGTTGGTCAATCCGCAACCCTGTAATTACTGTCGCCCTCTATATCGGGGTGCTGATTCTTTCTGTTCTCACCTTAATAGTCATTCCCGTGCGGATGATGCCCTACGTGCAGAGTCCTCTGGTAGCAGTAATTACCAGAACTCCAGGTTCTTCGCCAATGGAAGTGGAAACCTATATCAGCAAACCCATTGAGCAACGCATGACTGTTCTGGATGGGGTGCGTTTTGTGCGTTCTAGTTCCCAGCAAGATTTATCGCTGGTGACGTTGCAATTTGCCTGGGGTGGGGACATTAATAAAGCGGTTCGGGATGTGCAAAGCGTGATGAAATCGGCGGAGGGAGATTTGCCGATGGATGGGATCAATACCCGTTCTTATTGGGTGTTGCCCATCGATCCATTAAACCGTCCCGTGCTGACTCTGGCATTTAAAGCTGAGGGTTGGGATCGGGTAAAGTTAAGAGAGTTTGCCGATAATACCCTAGTCGATCGCCTGACTAGCGTGCAGGATGTACAGTCTGTTTTCATTACAGGGGGTTATCGCCGACAGCTACAGGTAATAGTCGATCGCCAGAAGCTAGCAGCCTACGGACTTTCGATTCTTCAGGTTAGAGATGCGATCGATAATAATAATGTCAGTAAGGGTGCAGGGGTATTAACTCAAGGTGAGGAAGAAATCTTAGTACGGGCAGACGATCGCGCTCTTAATGCCCAAGTAGTTAGGAATTATCCCATCTTGGAAATGGACGGGCAGATTGTCTATGTTCGAGATGTGGCAGAAGTAAGGGATACTTATGAAGAACGACGCAGTGCCTATCGTTATAATGGGGAATCTGCTTTAGCAGTTAATGTCATTCAAAAACCTGATTCTAGTTCCCCACAAGTAATTGCCAGAGTGAGAAAGGAACTGGAAAAAATTGAATCTCAGTATCCAGGGTTAGAGTTTGAAGAGGCTTATGATAACTCTTTCTTAGTAGAGTTAATCAAAGATAGCACTACAGGAGAATTATTAATCAGTGTGGCATTGGCGGGGTTAGTAATTCTGCTGTTTTTAGAAGATTTTCGGGCAACGGCGATCGTCATGATTTCTATTCCCACTACTCTCGCTCTTTCCATGCTGCCCTTTATTCCTTCCTCGATGTCCCTCAACTCTTCAACTTTAGTGGGGATGATGATGGCAATTGGGAAATTGGTGGATGATTCGATTATTGTCATTGACTCGATTGATCGCAAGTTAAAAGAAGATAAAACACCCCGACAAGCAGCCATTCAAGGTACGGGTGAAGTATTTCTCGCCAGTGCTGCTGCTAGCTTGGTGATGATTGCAGCTTTAATGCCTACCATTCTCTCTGGTGGTTTGACGGGGTTGATGTTTGCAGGGTTAATCTTACCGATGGTGTTTGCTTTTATTGCCTCGCTGTTGGTTTCAATTACCCTGATTCCTCTATTGGCAGCTTTTTTCCTCAAACCAATCGGGGAAACACAGGGAAATCGTAAGACATGGTTGCAATGGTTATTAACTCCTTTCCGTTTGGGTTTTGAGGCATTAGAAAAGGGTTACGGTTGGTTATTAGATATCTGCTTGAAAAATCGGGAAATTACCCTAGCGATCGCTACTGCTACCATTGTGTTAGCCTTTGCTCTTTATCCCCTAGTTCCTCAAGAGATGATGCCTCTGGGAGATTCGGGACAATTTATGGCAACCATCGAACTAGAAGCAGGAGCATCTTTTGAACGAACCAACCAGGTAGCACAACAGTTTGAATCGATACTGTTAGAACAGCCTGAAATTGAAAAAGTATCTTCTAATGTTGGTTTTGAAATGACTCGTAACAGTACCTACTTTAGCGGTTACAGTATGGGTAGCGTTAATACAGCTTCGGCGATCGTCACTCTCAAAGATTTGAATGAACGTAACCGTGATATTTGGCAGATTATGGATGGGGTGGAAGCTGAGGCTCGTCGCACTATCCCTGGTTTACGGCGCATTGCCATTAAGGAAATGGGGGTAGACGTAATGGCAACTTCTGCTGCACCGATTCAAATTGCGGTATACGGCGAAGATTTAGATGTTCTTTACCCTCTAGCAGAAAAAGTCTTAAAAATTGCCGAAGACACCCCTGGATTGGTAATGGCACATACCAGTTCTTCTCTATCTCAACCCGAATATAAACTAGAGATAGATCGCCGTCGCGCTCAGGAATTGGGCTTAAATATCGAACAAGTAGCCGAACAAGCCCGTTACGCTCTCAATGGTGGTTTTACTCGTAAATATTATAATCGTCCCAACCTCAGACAGAATGATATTTTAGTCCGCTACCACCAAAGCGATCGCGCTTACGGTCAGAATCTCGCTGCTACCTACATTACAACCCCCAACGGACAGCAAGTACCTTTAAGTACCGTTGCCACTTTAAAACGGGAATTTGGTCCGACTTTAATCGAACACATTAACGGCAAACGAGTAGTCTACGTCAACGGTTACTATCGTAAATCCAGTCCTGCTTCGATGGATTTATCAATGGCGATCGCTATGCGGGCGGGAGAAGAATTAGATTTCCCTCCAGGCTACGGTTTAGATTCGATGGGGGATATGACCGATATGATGATTGAATTTGATCGCCTTCTTAAAGGGTTAATCGTTTCCATCATTTTGATTTACTTAATCTTGGTAATTCAATTCGGTTCGTTTATTCAACCCTTAGTTATGATGCTGTCAATTCCCCTACAGTTAATCGGCGTATTTGGCGCATTGTTACTGGCAAAACAAACTCTTTCGACAGTTTCAATCTTGGGAATAATTATTCTTTCTGGTATTTCCGTCTCTGCTGCCATTTTGCTACTAGAATTAATCCTTACTAAGCGACAGGAAGGTGTACCCAGAGCCGAAGCCATCCGCCAAGCTGGACCAGTGCGACTCAAAGCCATCTTTATGACCACCCTAACCACCATGATTGTGATTGTCCGATTGGCATTTTATCCCGAAACGGGCATGGATGCCTATTCTCCCATTGCCACAGTGATTTTGGGTGGACTGACTGTTTCTACTCTGCTGACTTTAATAGTGATTCCCATTGTTTATACCTTAGTTGATGACATTACTCAGGGATTAGCTATGTTTAAAAGGAGGCGATCGCCTAAATCGGTTACTGAGTTACAATAAAATGGTTGCTATATCAGAGAATATGTTGAGTGTGGCTAGGGAAAAATATCAGACTTATCCTAACGTTGAATTTCATCAAGCCTCAGTTCATTCACTGCCCTTTGCTAGTCAATCTTTTGATGTAGTAGTATCAGCTAAATTTGAAATTAACCGTGCTACTAAAGTTCGTTTTGGGGTTATTTGGGGACTGATGGCTGTGACTGCTGTACCATCTGAAATAAGTTAAGTAAAACAAAAATATCATACTTTAATAATTTGCATTTGATTAGTCAGCCTTTCAGGTATGAGATCACCTTCAACACTAGATTGCAATTATGCCTTCTTCTTAACTGCCACACCAATAATCTGAGGACTGACAATTACTGGAACATTTGCCCGAAAATGCTGGTAATCGACTCGCTCAAATCCTGCATTTTCTAATGCGACCCAAGTTTCGCGATTGGGATGACAACCATCGCCCAGAACTGTCCAGACAGGCTGTATCCAGTTTTGAATTCGTCGCAGTCCCGTTCTCCGTGGTGCAGCTACGTGTTCGAGAAAGAAAAATTGTCCGTCTGGTTTAAGTACCCGAAGAATTTCTTGCAGTACAGAAGATAGATTCTCTACCGAACACAAAACTAGCGTGCTGACTACCGCATCAATGCTATTGTCTTCAGCATCCAATCGTTCGGCAGTTCCACTTTTGATGTTAATGTCTAATCCCAGTCGCTCTGCTTCTTGCTGAAGATAGGGATACATATATGAGTTAGGCTCAACTCCAGTCCAATGAATATCGCTTGGATAGTAACGCAGATTAGGTCCAGTACCAGGTCCAATCTCTAGGACATTGCCGTGCAGATCGGCAAACAGTTCACGCTTGCGATCGCTCATTTCTGCTTCATATTTAGCATTACCATGAGCCAATAGCCAAGCAAAGAACCGTTGATACCAGCCTGGAGTAGATGTAGTAGCAGATTTGATGTTTATTTCTTTACTCATAGAATTTAGTTAGCTTACTCTACACTCAATTTGAGGATGTACGCTTAGTTGATGAAAGTTGTCTGCTTACAAACCAAACGATTAACGGCGGGATTATTAACCACTGAAGCACTGGTGATAAACCAGTTCCCAAAAAGGGTAATGTTGGCATAATATCCTCATATTGCCATCTGTTCAGAATTCCTGTGGCTAGGGCTTCAAAAATTATTGTTATGACAATTCCTACCAAGATAAAAATACTAACTTGCCACCAGTTGGGTTGAAGAATCCAGCGACGCGACTTCGATAGAACTGCTACAGTTCCAAAAGCAGCAAGTGAAATTCCCACATCTCCTACAGTAGCCAGAGTACAATTGTTGACTACATCTGTGCAGGTAAACTCAGGTGAAACTTTAAAAAAAGGCATTTGCTGCATTTCCCACAAGAAATTAAGCAGAAAAGAGAAAATAGCAACATTTAATTCGGGTAAGTTAAGCCAACTCATAGAATCAATGTTATTCAACCTCCTGGAACTGCATCTAAATAAAAGCGATCGCTTATCAAATACTTAGTACGCCAAGGAGCATGATGGCAAGATAAACTAAGTAAATGCTGTCAAGAGCTAATATCTGCCCTGCCAAAGCTGACAATACCAGTAACTAACTATCGGGCAACGTCTGAGAGTCTTCTGGCAGAGTCTTTACTAAAGAGGAACAATGACCGTTTGGTAAAGCAAAAATACCTGTCAAGAAGCTTAACAAAACTATTGCTGCAATCGCATTGCTGAAGCTTTCAAAGATTTTTTTCCGCTTTGCCTCACGTCTTTTTTTCTTCTGAATCTGCTTTGCTGCTTGCTCGATAAATTCTGGTGAGATATTAGCTTCTGCTCCAATTTGTACTAATTCGGCTATCGAATAGTTCTGTTCGTGTTGAACCTGAAGTTTTGCAGCCAGAGCGAAAATTTCTGATGTGTATTCTTGAGGAATTTGTCGATCTAGTTTAGTCATAATAAATAGTTATCACTAATTGAATTTAAGTTTTATTTAGAAAAATAAATTCTTGAATTTCCTGTTTTATCTAGGCTTTTTTATTTAAAAGCTGCAAATCGTGCCACGATTCAGTTAAATGTCAGTGGCAATGCCGTGTAAGTCACCGAAAATTAGCGTAATGTTACTAGGCGCGATCGCTACATTGATTCTTGTACCAATTACCATCCCTACGTCCGCACTACTAAGCATTAATCATCAAATTGCCCATCATGCCCAAATCCTCGTGGTCGAGAACATGACAGTGATACACGGTTTTACCTGTAAAATCTCTAAAGGGAATGCGAATGCGAACAGTTTCACCTCTAGGCACTAGCACCGTATCTCGCCAAGCCAGTAATGATTCTGGCTGTCCGTTACGACTAATTACTTGAAAAGCATTATTGTGAACGTGGAAGGGATGATCCATCATTCCCGTATTAGTGATTTCCCAATCTTCTACTGTATCTAGTTGTACTTGAGTATCGAGGCGATCGTGATTATAAGCTTCACCATTGATTAGAAAAGCCATGCCCACGGCGGGATTCATGCCATGATTGAGTTCAAAGCTTCTTACTGTCTGAGGTTCTGGCAAGGCAGAAATTGAAGCAAGTTGGGTTGGGATTGAAAGAGACTGTCCTTGGTCTTCGTAGCTAATCGTTACTAAAACTATGGGTTCATCGCGGTTGTTTCTGCCCATCATGCCACCACCCATCATACCCATACCACCGCGATCGTAAGGTAAGTTTAGTAAGCGGTATTGCCCAGGTTGGCGATCGCCTTTAATTAAAACTTCGGCTCGTTGTCCTGGTATCAGTAGTAATTCGTTAACTTCTATAGGTTCGTTTAACGCACCTCCGTCAGTAGCAATTTGATAAAAAGAATGATTTTCTAAAGAGAGTCGATAAAAACGGGAAGGAGAGGCATTAAGAATCCGCAAGCGCAATAATCTTTGTTCGGGTAAAGAAAGACTGGGATTTACTTGTCCGTTAGCGGTAATTATGTCACCTTCTCTTCCCATCATCAGGGACATATGCGCTGAATTGATTAGTCTGCCATTATTATCCACAGCAAAGTCTTGCAGTACCAAAAACTCTTCTTTTGCTGCTTTAACTTCGGGAATTTCATCTAACTGACCACGCACGATAAACAAACCTGCCAAACCACCAAATAATTGTTCGGCAACTAAACCATGCAGGTGGGGATGATACCAAAACGTTCCCGCTGGATGATTGGGTGGTATCTGAAATTCGTAAGTTAGTTTTTCTCCTGGTTTGATATGAAGAAAAACATTATCCGCATTACCCGTAACGGGAATGTGCAAGCCGTGATAATGAATATTAGTCGGTTGAGAGAGATTATTAGTAAAGTGAAGGCGAACCTTATCTCCTGGTTGGGCTTCCAGGCGAGGTGCGGGGACTTGTCCGTTATAGGTTAATAAATATGCTTGTCTCCCAGCCAAATTTACGGGATTTTCTTTAGCTATAATGTCTAACTCTAATAACCCATCTCGACTCTGATAGACACCGAATGCACTAGCAGATGAAGAGGGTAAAGGTTGACTAGAAATAGTTTCTTGACCTAACCAATGACCTACTAAAGCTGTCCCTACACCAGCAGCACCTAATGCAATAAACTGGCGACGGTTAATTTTAACCATGATTAATTTAAACTACTTTTTCTTAGTAAGATTGATATTCCTTAAATACTTCGACTTCTCCCCGCTCGTTAAACGCCAAAATTTGAAATGGTTGCTTGATATCTCTAGCTTCCATTCCTGGTGTACCGATGGGCATTCCTGGTACGGTTAAACCAGCTAGTTCGGGTTGTGCCGATAGAAAACGTTTAATATCATCGGCGGGAATGTGTCCTTCCATTACATACCCATCAATAATAGTTGTATGACAAGATGCTAGTTCAGTCGGCAACTTGTATTTTTGCTTTAAGGCTGCCATATCCTCGGTCTTAATATCTTTGACTTTAAAACCATGCTTTTGAGCGTGTTCGATCCATTCTCCACAACAGCCACAATTCGGACTACGATATACGGTCATTTCTGTCGTTCCTGCATAGGAGGGTTCGGTTTCTTTGTCCCAAACGCTAGTTAGAGTAGCTGTGTTGGTATCGTTAGCGATCGCACTATTGTTACTGATACTTTTACCTTGAGCCGAAGTCAAATAAATTGTTCCTCCAATCACAGAGGCGATCGCCATTGAAGTTATAGTTATTTTAGATACGAGTTTTGACATGATGAATTAAGCTGATAAATGATCGTGTATTAGATTTCGAGCTTAAACTCTCTAGTTAGCTGAAGAGTCCAGTAAATTTATATAAATTTATATAAAAGTGGGGCGGGGACGAGTAATGTGAATTTCCCATAAAGCTTTGGCGTTAGCTAACATTTCCCGTAATAAATAGGGAATCATTCCTCTCAGCCCATAAATTTCTCGATCTGGCGTTCCCAAACCAACTGCGTTTACTCCTAACTGATGACAAGTGTAGACAGCACGAGGTAAATGATAGTTTTGGGTAATCACTACTGCTTGATGTACGTCAAAGACTTTATGAGCGCGGTAACAACTCCATTGGTCACAAATTAAGCTTAAAAAGTCCTTATCAACTGGGTTTAAGAGCTAAACGAGAAAAAGAAATTATTTACGCGATTCTTTATTTCTCTTGACTTTCTTCTTTCTTTAACTTGTGACCAATGTTATGGTTATGACTCAACCGATACTTTCGGCGGCTCGTTAAGATGAAAGTTTTTCTCCAGGTCGGTTGATGCGTGTTTGGGAATCAGCCACTTGCCAAACTTAGCATAAAGGGCAGGAATCACCAATAAAGTTAAGACTGTGGAGGTAAATAAACCACCCAACACCACAATCGCCAAGGGTTGTAGAATTTCATTTCCCGCTCCACTAGCGATCGCCAAAGGTAGCATCCCCAAAGCTGAGGTGAGGGCGGTCATCAAGATCGCGTTTACTCGGTCTAGAGAACCGTTGACGATCGCATCTTTAAAGTCCATTCCTTGAGCAAACTTATTGTTGTAATTGTCTACCAATAATAAGCCATTGCGAACAGCAACCCCAAACAGAGTAATAAACCCAATTAAAGAAGCAATCGAAATCACCCCACCACTCAAGGCAATGGAGACAATGCCACCCACTAAAGCCAAAGGTAAATTGAGCATAATCGCGATCGTAGCAGGAAGAGATTTCACTGAGAAAAACATTAAGATAGCGATGACAATCGCTGCTAGGATACTAAACACCAGTAGGTTATTAGTAGCACGTTGCTCCGATTCAAACTGTCCGCCGTATTGAATAAAGTAGCCCTGGGGTAACTGTACCTTTTGGCGAATAGTCCCTTGAATATCCTCCACTACACTACCCAAGTCACGCTCGGCAACATTGGCGGAAACCACGATTAAGCGCGATACATCCTCCCGATTGACCACGTTTGCTCCCATGCCATAGGTTACTTCAGCAACGGTACTGAGGGGAATAATTTCTCCCGTGGGAGTAGAGATAGGAATAGCACCAATGGCATCGAGGTTGTTGCGAGCCGATTCCTGTAATCCCACAGTAATATCAATTAACTGTTGATTTTCTGCTACCTGGGAAACTACCCGACCGTTTAGAGCCGTTTCTACCACAGCCGAAATTGCCTCCATACTCAAACCATAATTAGCTGCTGCCCCTCGGTCGTACTGAATTTGTACCTGACGGATCGGCAGTTGGGGTTCGAGTTGCAAATCCACCACTCCTTCAATGGGTTCGATAGCATCGCGCACCTGTTCGCCAATTTGACGCAGTTCGCCGAGATCGGGACCAAAAATTTTAATGGCGATCGCACTTCTGACTCCAGACAACACTTCATCCATACGGTGGGAAATAAACCCGCCAATATTCGGGACAACACCTGGTAACTTCAAAAATGTCTCCCGCAGTTGCTTTACGCTGGCTTCGCGGTCTTTGAGGGCAAGGTCGCTGAGTTCCACATCAACGTGTGCCATACTTACTCCTGCCCCATCGGCATCGCCAGGAGCGCGTCCTGCCCGCACCTGCGCCCACTCATATAGGGGATTGTCCTTGAGGGAATTAGACAGTGCCATTCCTGCCCGATTCGTCATGTCTAGCGAAACTCCTGGAAACAACACCATGGAGTTAACCATCGATTTTTCCTGAAATTCGGGTAAGAAGACTCGTCCCAAGGAAGGAACGAGCGTCAAAGCAGCAACCAAGGCAGCTAGGGATAGACCGAGAATTAGTTGGGGCAAGCGCAGCGACAGGTTGAGCAGGGGGCGATACAAGCGTTCTGCCCAGCGCGAAACAAAAGTCCCTTCCTGCGGTAGGGTTTGATTAGCCAGCAGAATCGCACAGAGGGCGGGGGAAAGGGTCATGGCAACCAGGGTAGAAGCAGCAATTGAGAGCAAATAAGCCAACCCCATCGGCGCAAAAATCCGTCCTTCTACGCCCGTCAAACTAAAAATCGGGGCAAACACTACAATGATAATCACCGTGGAAAAAATCACTGCCAACCGCACTTCCACCGAGGTGTCATACACCACTCGAAAAGGATGCTTGGGATTGCCCTGTGCCTGGTTGGTACGGAGTCCGCGATAGCAGTTCTCCATATCGACAATTGAGTCATCCACCACCGAACCGATGGCAACCACTAATCCTCCTAACGTCATGGTATTAATTCCCAAACCAAACGCTTTCATGAACATTAAGCCAATCAACAGCGACAGGGGAATCGCACTCAGGGTAATGGCTGCGGTGCGCCAATTCATCAAAAATAGCAGCATGATCGCCGAAACGATGATTATACCTTCAATTAGAGAAGTGCTGACGTTGCCAATGGCAGAATCAATAAAATTGGACTGGCGAAACGTCCTAGTCACTTGAACGTCGGCGGGAAATGTCGGCTGTAGCGATCTCATCACCGCTTCTACTGCTTTGGTGACAGTAGGAGTATCTACATCGGGCTGTTTGTTGATCATCATCACTACCGCAGGTTGCCCGTTAAAGCTGGCATCACCGCGTTTGAGTGCCGACCCCGTTTTGACCTCCGCTACGTCTTTGAGCAAAATAGGTTTACTATTTTGTACCTTCACCACCGATTGTTGTAAATCTTCAATGGATTGCACTTGCCCCATGCCCCGTACCAATAGCTCTTGTCCCCCGCCAATTAAGAAGCCACCAGGAGCATTGGAATTTGCGCCCTTAGCTGCATCGGTTACTTCAGTGAGGGAAACATTGAGCGATCGCAGTTGGGCTGGATCGACTAATACCTGTTCTTGGCGTTCATCACCTCCATAAATTGTGACTTGAGAGACTCCTGGCACAGAGAGAATTTGATTACTAAAAGTAGCTTCCACCAAACGGCGTAAATCCATCAAGGAAGTTTGCCCTTGCCCGTTGAAGGTGAAGGCATATTGTAAAATCGTACCTAACGGGGATACCAAAGGGGAAATTTCAGGGGTATGAGTGCCTTCAGGCAGTTTTGTCACTTGTTGTAACTTTTCTGTGACAGATTGTCTGGCTCGGTAAATGTCTGCATTTTGGTCAAACACCACCTGCACCATTGATAATCCAACTTTAGAAGAGGATCTTACGGTAGTCACTCCAGGTAAACCATTAACGGCACTTTCAATGGGGACGGTAATTTGAGATTCCACTTCTTCAGGAGCAAGTCCAGGGGATTCGGTTTGAATATCGACTTGGGGCGGGGCAAATTCGGGAAAAACATCTAAAGGCATCTGGGTGACGCTGAAAACTCCCCATACCGTTACTAAAATCGCTCCGACCACAATTAACCAGCGTTGGGCGATGGAATTTTTGAGAATTTGATTCAAAATTGAGTTAAGCATTTTAAATTAGAACCCTCCTCTCTTGCTAGTTTGATTAGACAAAGAACGTTTCTTTTTGCCCCTGTCTCCTCTAAGAGCGATCGCTCCAAATCCTCCGATTACCAGTACCGCTCCTCCACCAATGACAGCAAATAATCCTAAAGGCAATTTACCCGACTCGACGAGATTGCCCGCATTATCATGGCTATGGGGAATTCCTTGAGCATCTGCTTGAGCATGAGCGTTATTGGTTTGGGGCGAGATAATTGGCTCTGGACTCGCCTTGGTTTTCTTTGATTCGGCATAAAGGGACAAACCGCCTTTGGTAACAAGATTTTCCCCCACCGTCAAACCTTGAGTCACTTCAACTAATTCTCCCTGAGTTGTCCCAGTCGTTACTTCTACGGGTTCATAAAAATCGTTATACTTCACAAAAACTAACTGTTGACCATCTGCATCTACTAAAGCGGTAACGGGTATTATCACGGCAGAACTACCATCTGAGGCTGAAGCAATCGGCTCGACTATAATGCCCAACATTTGGTCGGTTTCAGCCTTAACTGGTACGCGCCCAATCCCCCCTTCTGATTGGAATTCGTCTCCATGCCCAACGTGAGCTAACACGATGGTAGGCGTACTAATAGCTAAAGCAACAGACAGAATAGAACTAACAAGTCGAACGGGTTTCATTGTTTTCAGGATTCGCTCTAAAATTGAGTTACGCATTTTATTTAGTTTTCTTTGATTCAGCATAAAGAGATAAACCGCCTTGGGTTACGAGATTCTCCCCCACCGTCAAACCCTGAGTCACTTCGATCAGTTCCCCTTGAGTTGCCCCAGTGGTAACTGTCACTGGCTCGTAAAAATCATTATTTTTCACAAAAACTACCTGTTGACCATCGGCATCCACCAACGCTGTAACGGGAATCATCACGGCAGAACTACCATCTGAGGCTGAAGCAATCGGCTCGACTACAATGCCCAACATTTGGTCGGTTTCAGCCTTAACCTGTACGCGCCCAATCCCTCCTTCTGATTGGAATTCGTCTCCATGCCCAACGTGAGCTAACACGATGGTAGGCGCACCAACTACTAAACCGACAGCAATAATAGAACTAATAATTTGCATGGGTTTCATACTATCTCCTCATCAAAACTTCAGGTTGAACAAAAATCCTCTCCAGGTTGCCACAGGAGAGATGAAATTCAGGTGAACTGGCAGTGACTTTGGTAGAATTAGTTGCGTAGTTGAGGTGTCAGGCACAATGCGAGTTTTACTGGTGGAAGATGAAGAAGATTTAGCACTGGCAATTAAGCAAGTCCTGATCGGCGAGAAATATGTAGTAGACTGGGTGTCAGATGGAATTCAAGCCTGGGACTGTTTGGAATACCAGTGGACGGATTACACCGTAGCGATTATCGATTGGCTACTCCCCGAACTGTCAGGGCTAAAGCTATGCCAGCTACTTAGAGCGCACCAGAATCCTTTACCCGTGCTGATGCTCACTGCCTTGGGTCAACCTGAAAACCGCGTAACTGGACTGGATGCGGGGGCAGATGATTACTTAGTCAAACCGTTTGTCATGGAAGAATTACTGGCGCGGTTGAGAGCTTTGCAAAGGCGATCTCCCCAATTTATGCCCCCAACCCTGACCATCGGCGAATTTTCCCTAGATTATGCTAATAATGCCCTGAGTGTTGGCTCGAATTCACCGTCTCATACAATTCCTCTAACTAATAAAGAATTTCAAATCTTGGCATATCTGATGCAAAACCCCAACCGCATCATTCCAGGTAGCAAAATTCGGCATCAACTTTGGGAGCTTGAAGAAGAACCCATCAGTAATGTAGTGGCAGCCCAAATGCGATTGCTGCGTCGTAAGTTAGCCAGCTATGGCTGCGACTGTCCCATTGAAACAATTCCCAGTCAAGGTTATCGCTTCAATTCATGCCGATGAACGGTCATCACTTATTTCGCCGTAGCCGTATCCGTTTGGCACTCTGGTATGCCTTCGTGATGGGAGCGATTTTAAGTTTGTCTGGGTTGGGGATGTATCGGGCAATGGTTCGGGTAAAATGGACATCTCTAGAACGGGAAATCGAGTCGATCGCGGGAACGCTGCACGATAGCTTAGAACCTATGTTACCCGTCTCAGAAGCCCCCACGCCAGTTTTGCAGCAGATTTTTCCTGACTTGTGTTTGACTGGGCAATTTTGTAACCTCAAACCCACCCTAATTCCACGACATACCATCGGCATCGGCGATCGCGACCTTTACTATCTTCGTCTGTTCGACCATTACGGTAAACTGTTGGCTTTTTCTCCCAATCAACCTGCACAACTGCCCCAAACTCTCAATTCTGCTCAGTGGCAAACATTTAATGTTGAGGGTATTCGCTATCACCAGTTCACCATTACCCTACATAGTGCCAATACCCATCATCTTGCCACTGGGAATAGCTCCCATCCATCCTGGGGCTATCTGCAAATTGGACGAACCTTAGAAACCTATGATTCTGAGGTAAGACAAATACAATTGATTTTGGCATTTGGATTGCCCATTGCTCTGGGCTTGGTTGCCGTCTCCAGTTGGTATCTTGCGGGGTTAGCGATGCAACCGATTTATCAATCTTATCAACAACAGCAACAGTTCACTGCCAATGCTGCCCACGAACTGCGATCGCCCTTAGCTAGTCTTCTGGCAACAGTGGAGGCAATCTTACGGCTGCCACCAGGACATCAACAGGATGTCCCCTCAATGCTTCAGAGGGTCGAGCGACAGGGACGACGCTTGAGCCACTTAATCGCCGACTTACTCTTGCTTGTCAGCTTGGAGCAGAATTCCTCCCCAAAACCATTTCAGCCTTGCTGCTTGAATGATTTAATTGCCGATCTAACCGAGGAATTAGCGGAACTGGCAACAGCCTCAAACATTCACTTGACCAGTCAAGTTCCCCATTTCGAGATTTATGTTTTAGGTAATGAATCACAACTTTATCGTTTAGTCTCTAATTTGATTGCCAATGCCATTCAGTACACCTCTACTGGAGGTTATGTGCAAGTAAGTTTGTCCCAGAGCGATCATAATGCTATCCTCGCGATCGAGGATACTGGGATGGGAATTTCATCGACCGAACAAAGCCTAATTTTTGAACGCTTCTATCGCGTGAATAGCGATCGCTCCCGCCAAACTGGTGGCACGGGATTGGGGCTGGCAATTGCCAGTGCGATCGCCCATCGTCATCAAGGGCATTTAAAAGTTAACAGCGAACTAGGTAAGGGCAGTGTCTTCACCATCTATCTTCCCTGTATTCATTGACCCAAGGTATATAACCAAAATGCAGCTTGAATGGTCAGTTGACTATTGAAGGTTCGCACGCTATCTGGAAATGGCGGGATTTAAAGACATCAAAGTGGAACGGAAGATGATGAAGCCTATTTCGACGGTGTACGTACAAGGAAGAAATGTTCAATAGGGATGACAACAAAAGACAGTACACGAAAATGCACCAATATTAGTGGCAGCTTAATGAACTCATAAAAAAGTAGGATGGGGACGAGTAAGATAAATGTCCGACAGTGCTTTCACGTTAGCTAACATTTCTCGTAATAAATAGGGAATCATTCCTCGCAGTCCATAAATCTCTCGATCTGGCGTTCCCAAACCAACTGCGTTTACTCCTAACTGACGACAAGTGTAGACAGCGCGAGGTAAATGATAATTTTGGGTAATCACCACCGCTCGATGCACGTCAAAAACCTGATGGGCGCGGTAACAACTCTCATAGGTGCTAAAACCTGCATAATCTAGAGTAATATCTTGAGTCGGTACGTCCAAATCGTGGGCAAATCGTTTCATTGCCATAACTTCATTGTAGGAAATCATACTATTATCCCCCGTCATTAGCAGCTTGTGAATGCGCCCGTTCTGATATAGTTCCACCGCAGATTCTACTCGGTCAGCTAACATGGGGCTAGGAGTTCCATCGGCTGACAAGCCCGCACCAAATACGATAGCGACATCTTCGTGAGGAATTTGAGCCGATGACCTATAGCGATCGCTACTGGTAGCTAAATTAATATAACCAGTCGAAATTATGGGTATTAAACACGTACCGATTACTAACCATAACAGCAGCGATCGCAGCCGATAAAATATTTTTGCTAATACATTCTGTTTTCTTCTTCTCAAATTAAATTTTCGACGTTTATTTCTCAAACCATTAAAATCAGATATCTTTTTTAAAGTCACTATGTAACTCTTTTATTTTCAAAAAAAATGTTAGTCAAAATACTCTGTAAATAAAGTTAATTATTTATAGTGGCATTGTTATGACGTAAATTTCGGATAACATTTGTCGTCAGTTAAACAATCTAGCTTTTGTATTGCTGATAAAGTTTTTCTAACTCTGTTGATTCGAGTTCACAATCGATTCCGCTTATACATCTTCCTTTGCTTGGTGTTACGGATTGAATTCCTTGTTGAAAAACTGCGGTCAGAAATGCAATAAAATTGCTTAATCGGCTAAATTGAGGCTGTGTTGAAAGAAATGATTCAGTCACTTTCATTGGTGGTAATTTTGTCCCGTTAGCGCAATAGATAATTGGGTTGTTTGGCTCTAGGCGCATCATGCAGTAAATTGTCTTCTTGCCCTCCATCAAGATAAAAATAGGCAGTAAATCGATTTGGCATCTGCCGAGTTTTAAGTGGCGATGTCCTGCGAGGGAATATTCTAAAGGCAAGAATTTGGTCATAATAAGGCGATTTTCTAATATGGTACGTACTTCATTCTCTCGACCAGTTAATTCTCCATCCCATTTACCTTTGAGCCTAAGTAGTTTCTCTCCTAAGTTCAACTTTCCTGGTTTACCAGATAACCCATTGTGCTATTGATATAGAAGAAAAGCATCTTGAGGTAGCGTCCAAGTAAATGAAGCGACTTGCCTCTCAATTTCAATATGGGTTAATCCAAGCTGTAAACGACTGGTAATTTTAGGAACAGATTCAGCTAGTATAAGATTAAAACGGTCAAGTGTTTCGGGTAGTGCGGACATAATGATCGCGAAGAAGTCAGAAATTAGCTTACTCAATTAAGACGAAAAAAGCATTTAGTTTGTGACAGCTAATAATTCTAATTATCTTCTGTAGTTAAAGTTTAGCTATGCTGGTGGCGATGATGAATATCTGGCAAATGAAAGTGAGTGTGTAACATTGCTTCGTGTTCGTGCCAGTGAGAATGTAGCAGTGAAACCAATCCCTCTGGATGGTTATGGGTGTGATGCTCATCGTCATGACGATGCAGGTGTTGATGAGCGATCGCTGAATGCTCGTGTTGGTGGTTATGTTGGTCTTGAAATAGTGCAAATAAAGAACCTATCTTTAGTACCAAAGCTATCTGCTGAAACAGAGTGATTTTTTCTCCTAAAATCAAAGCTGCAAACAGAATTCCAAATAAAGGAGCAGAGGAAAAGAGCATTTGAGAGCGAGTTGCCCCCAAACTCTGGGCTGAAGTTATATAAAGAACGATACTAATTCCATAGGCTAGTATTCCTATACCTAATGCAATGAAAATATTAACGACAGAAGTAGTAGAAGGTTGGATTAATATACCTAAAGAGAGATTAACACTTCCTGCTACTATTCCTTTATAAAATGTACTTTGTGCAGGACTTATGCCATCGATTAGTGCTGTTAAATGGTTGTCTAAACCCCAAGCAATACAAGCAATAGTTACCAACAAACCCGCTTCAATACCTGCTACTCCCTCACCTACAGATAATAAAATCGCAGCGAAAACACAGCCAGCTACACCAAGCCAACCAATTCGTCCTAAATGGTCTTGAAAAAAACAATAACCTAAAATTGCTGTAGCTATTAATTCTAAATTTAACCAGAGAGAAACAGAAGCAGAAGAAGCAAATTGAAGTCCTAATAAAAGAAATATCGGTGCTAGAATTCCGCCAAAAATAATAGCCCCCAAAAGATATAATCGATTTTTATTTGATAGTTGACTAGGTAGTCTAACTTCTCTTTTTTTTACTAATAGGGGTATAACTCCGATTGCTGCTCCTAAATAAAGTAATCCAGCTAACTGAATCGGAGCAAAAGAGTTTAGCAATACTTTACTAGCAGGAGTTGCCGAGCCAAATAAGGCTGCTGAGATTAAAGCTAATAAAATAGGTAATTGTTTGTTCATAATTTTCAAAGTTTTCAACTACAAATATTATTTGATTTATATTTTTCCCAGAACCAAAAACTTAACATCCCTAAAAAAATTAGTCCCATAACACCAGCCATTGGATTATTATCAATCCCAGTAATTAAAGGAGAAACTTTTTCTGTATAATTCAAGAGTTTACCCACATTAAATATATAATATCCCCAAACTAAACCTCCATGTAATCCAATACAAATTCCTAATCTATTGGAATTTACTGATTTTGCCAAAACTAAAGTTAATCCTAATAAAACCAAGGCGGGGAATTGAGGAAATGTTCTTATAATTTCTTCAATGGGTTTTAGAAAGTGCAATATGGCATAAATAATTCCATTGAATAACGCGCTATTTATCGTAGAATAATCTCGTTTTAATTCCTCTAACAACCAACCCCTAAAGAATAGTTCCTCTGCCAAAGCAATTCCTAATGAACTTAGTAGTCCCTCAAAAACTATCCGCGTTAAATTTTCAGATGAGTTAAGAAGACTCACCCATCCTAAACTTGCTTCTAAAATAAATAAACCAAAAATTAATAACAGTCCAGTACTTAATCCATTTAATAATTCAATAGCATTTTTTTTATTAAAGTTAAATCCATAAGTTTGCCACCATTTTTTGACATTATAAATAGTTTTATGCCAAAAAAATAATAAGCAAACAAACTCTAGATAAAGTACACCCATGATGACAATTATGGTTAAATTTTTGTCATTATTAAGTAATGAAGAAAGGGGAATTGCTACGGGAATCCATAAAATTAAGAGAAAAAATAAAAAAATTATCAGCCTTAATGGTGCTGGATAACTAGCAATGTTGGTAAAGTTAACTTTCAAAATTTCTAATTTGAGATAAGGTTTCAGTTAATAAGTAGAGTTGGAGAAAAATTAATAGTGTTGCCTGTTCTCTCTATCAAAACTAACTAAAAGAAAGCAACTATCTCTCAACAAGAAAAAGGCACTTATCAGCATAAAAATCACAACTAATAAACTAGCTGCCGTATCTGCCCAAAGCCAGTTTAAATATAAAATAGCTATTGCTGCTACAAGTAATCCAAACGAACTTACACCATCGGCGATCGCATGAAAAAATACGCCTCGCACGTTCAAATTATGGTGACTTTCTTCGTAAAGCAAACTGGCATTTATCCCTTTAACTAAAAGCCCCAATGCTGATATTGCTAACATTGGTAAACCAGTTTCAGATGCAGAAGCCTGAAAATTATGCGTAATTCCCCACAGAATCGAACCTGCTACTGCTAAGAGAATCAAGCCGTTCAGCAAGGCAGCTACAGCCTAAATTTGCTGAGGTTTTAGTAGTAACTTAGTTTGAGTAGAATCTTCAACTAACCAAGCAGCAACTAGAGCAATAGCGATCGCAATTAAATCGACAAAAAGATGACCAGATAAAGCGATTAGGGATAAACTATGTACTCGAAATCCCGTAATTAACTCAGCTAAAAATAATCCGCTTCGCAGACATAAAACAATCCATAATAATTTCAGTGTTTGAGTTTTAGATTCTTCTAAAGGTATTTTCTTATAGCGATCGCTCTTGATTGGTATCATTAGCTATTCTCGTAAGTCATCTAAAATAATTTTTATCTCTTCTATTTGCTCGGTATTACCCTGCTGTTGATAGAGGTTTAAAGCTTGTTTGAAAGCGGTAATAGCTTCTCCATTACGTTGTCTTTCTCTCAATGCCAGTCCCAGATGGTAATAGGATTGAGCATCTTGAGGATCGAGAGCGATCGCTTGACGGTGTTCCACGATCGCCATTAGGTAATCTTGCTGTTCTAAGAGAATATCGGCGATCGCTTTTCTGGCTGCAACAAGATCGGGTTCTCGGCTTGCTGTTTTACGATACTCGGCTAACGCTGCCTCTGTATTACCTTCTAACTGAAGAATTTTGCCGATTTGAAAATGAATTTTGCCATCTTCAGGATTAAACTCGGCAGCCTGTTCAAAAGCTGCTATGGCTTTAGGGATATTGTTTAGATTCAACCAAGCAATTCCCAATTCAAGTTGAATTGCACTGTCAGAGAGAGCAAGTTCGGCTGCTCGCTGTAAAACTTTGATCGCCTTGGTAAACTGTCCTTTCTGGAGAAAAATTGTCCCCATCGTGCGATAAGCAAGGAGATTATCTGGTGCGAGGGTAGTTACTCGTAAAAAAGCATCCAATGCACCATCGTAGTTTTGTTGGCGTAGCAGCACCACTCCCAAACCTAAATGAGCATTTACCAGATTCGGATCGAGTTTGATGGTTTGATTGTAAGCATTGGCAGCTTCAGCATGAGCTTGAGAACTAGCGAGGCTATATGCCAGTCCGTAATAAAAATAAGCATTGTCACTTTCTAGAGCGATCGCTTTTTGGAAAGCATTGACTGCTGCGGGAAAGTTACCTCGAACCGCTTGTAAATAACCGATTGCCGAAAAGACTTGCGGATTTTCTCGTTCTAAACTAATTACGTGCTGGTAAGCATTCAAAGCCTCAGCTAGTTTACCCTGTTCTACCAATTCTTTGCCTTGACTTAAAAGCCGATTGACTTCTAGATCTGCTTGCCATTGTTCTAATGTCTCATTAGCTGAATGAGCATTAACAGGTAAAATTACCCCGACTATTCCATTTAAGAGAACGAGCTTAAATATTAGTAGTTTCACCTGCATTAGTTGTTTTCGATTAACGAGGGATAATTTTAGAGGTAAAGATAAAAGAGGATGCATAAGTGATTCGATCGATGTTGTTTTTCGTCCTAGCTGGACTCTGCGAAATTGGTGGGGGTTATTTGGTCTGGCTATGGTTGCGAGAAGGAAAGAGTATTTGGCTAGCACTAATCGGAGTGGCGATCCTGGGTTTATATGGCGCAGTTCCAACACTACAACCCACTGACTTTGGGCGTGCCTATGCAGCATATGGTGGTGTTTTTATTGTGCTGTCTATCTCATGGGGCTGGCTGATCGATCGGATTAGACCTGATAAATTCGATCTGCTGGGTGGTTGGATTATATTACTAGGAGTGTTAGTCATGATGTATGCTCCCAGAAACTAACGAAAGTTTATCAACAGTCTAATGTCCGTGTTCGGAACTATTTTTAAAATGGCGATCGCCCTGATAGCCAGATAAATCTGCTAATTCGGCTAAAGTTTTTTCTCCTTGATACTGTTTCCCCTTGATTTCCCAAGTGGGAAAACCTTGAATATTCGCTTTCATACAAAGGTCAGTTTGGGAATTTTCTCCCTGGGGATGGCACTCAATATAATTCAATTGGGCTGCTGCATCTTTACCAAATAACTGTTTTTGATTCTGACAATGAGGACAGGTAAAAGCCCCATACATTTTTGCATCAATTTGCTTTAAATGTTGTGCTAGACCAAGTTCCGCAGCACCAGAAGTAGTAGAAATAGCATAGCCATCGGTAGTTTCAACACGAGGATTATTGATATTGGCATACACCCCCAGCGTTCCCACTAAAACAACGACCGCGACGATTACCCCCGAAAACAAAAGTTGTCCGATATCTTCCCAATCGCGACCGATAATCGACAAAATAAACAGACATACTGAAAACACAGCCGAGGCAATACAGTAAATACAAACAGCTTTGATGACAAAGGCAAGAAGATACATTAGATAGCTGCTAAACACCGCCATTGCCGTCCCTCCCAGAAACAGCAATAAACCCGTCCACTGTTCGATACTGGCGCGTAGTTTCTTTTTCTTCGGAGAAGTTAGGCACAAAGGCGCGATCGCAAAGATAATCATGCTCAAATAGCCTAAAAAACCAAATAGAGTTAAGGGTAAACCAAAAACAGTGGCATAGGGACTCGATAGCACGACATCGCAGCCACCTGTAGGACAAGCTGCCGTTCCTTCAGTTAATTTGACTACTGTTAAATAACCCGTCCCTACTGCGCCAATAGTAGCTATTCCCGCGATTAAAGGACGCGACCATCGATAAATCCAGGGAGTAGAACCTCTTCGTCTCATGAAAAACCTCACATTATCTTTTTTTAATCGATTTATACTCTAAGCCAATCCCAGGCTAGGCTTCAGTTAACTTTCAAAACCCTGGTGGCATTGAGAATTGCCATCAGTGCTACCCCTACATCGGCAAACACAGCTTCCCAAAGAGTTGCGATTCCTATTGCTCCGAGTAAAATAAATAGTCCCTTAACTGCCATTGCCAGGATGATATTTTGCCAGACAATAGTGTGAGTTTTACGAGCTATACTTATTGCTTCAGCTACCTTAGAAGGAGCATCGGTCATTAATACCACATCGGCAGTTTCAATTGCTGCATCCGAACCCAACGCTCCCATTGCCATCCCTACATCAACTCTAGCTATTACGGGTGCATCGTTAATTCCATCGCCGACAAATGCTACCTTACTTTTTTTATCAGTTTTACGAAGATACTGCTCGATCGCTTTTACTTTGTCTTCTGGCAGTAATTCGGCTTTGTAGGCATCTAAACCGAGTTTATCGGCAACGTTCTGAGCCACAACTCGATTATCTCCCGTTAACATCACGGTTTCATTTACCCCCGCTTTTTTCAATCGGGCGATCGCCATAGCTGCATCTTCTTTAATTCTGTCGGCAATTAAGATATATCCTGCATATTTACCGTCTATTGCCAAATGAACTACCGTACCTTCAACATTACAGGTATCGTGTTCTATCTGTTCTCTATGTAACAGGCGATCATTTCCTGCCAAGACTGACATTCCTCTAACCTTGGCACTAATACCGTGTCCTGGTATTTCCTCATAGTCGGTGACATCAAATTTATTAATCGCACCATCATAAGCTTCCATAATCGATCGCGCTACGGGATGATTAGATTGAGATTCAGCGATCGCAGCAAAGGTTAGTAATTCTGTTTCGCTATAATCGTTATAAGGAGTTACCTGAGTTACTTGAAATACTCCTTCGGTTAACGTTCCAGTCTTATCAAAAATTACCGTTTTGACATCGGTTAAGGCATCGAGGAAAGTCGAACCTTTAACTAAAATTCCTCTTTTAGCTGCACCACCAACTCCACCAAAATAACCCAGGGGAATACTGATAACTAATCCGCAGGGACAGGAAATAACTAATAAAACCAACGCTCGATAAACCCACTGTTGGCTAGTCGCACCAGGAATGAATAAGGGCGGCAAGATGGCAACTGCTAGAGAGAGCAAAACTACGATGGGGGTGTAATAACGGGCAAAGCGAGTAATAAATTTTTCTGTCGGGGCTTTTTTACTGCTAGCGTTTTCTACTAAATCTAGAATTTTAGCGATGGACGATTCGGCAAACAGTTTGGTAACTCGAACCGTTAAACTACCCGTTTGGTTAATTACACCTGCTAAAATTGTTTCTCCTTTTCTGACGGTTCGGGGTATAGATTCACCTGTAAGTGCGGAAGTATCTACCTGGGAATTACCCGATAGTATCTCCCCGTCTAAAGGAACTTTCTCCCCTGGCTTAATAACGATCGTATCTCCCACTTCAACTTTTTCGGGGTCAACCTCTCTAACTACTCCATCAACGATTAGATTCGCCGTATCGGGGCGTACCTCTAGCAATGCCTTAATCGAACGACGCGATCGCCCGACGGCAAAGCCTTGAAACAATTCTCCTACCTGAAAAAACAGCATTACCGCTACAGCTTCGGGCAGTTCGTGAATGGCGATCGCCCCCAAGGTAGCAATGGTCATTAAGAAATTTTCATCAAAGATTTTACCCCGCAGAATATTCCGTCCCGCACTGGTTAACACACTCCAACCACTAATCAGATAGGCAGGAATCAAAACTGCATACTCCGCGATCACCCCAGGAGTATCGTGCAAAGGCTGGTTAAAAATTAATCCAATGAAAAATAGAACTAGAGAAATACCAAGGGGGACAATCTCTCGACGTAAATTGAACTCACCATGTTCGTGGCTGTGGTCATGACCTTGATGGTTATGATTTTCATGGGTCGCACAGCAACCAGCAGAATGTTTATCTGACATTATCTAAACATTTAAATAGATTTAATTATTGAACAATTGAATAGTTGTTCAGATAATATCCAAAAAAAAGTAATTTGACAACGAAAAAAAGAATTAAACTTCGTCTAAATGCTCGGCTACTTCCCGATAAAGATTAGCAATATGCGCGTCTGCCAAGCTGTAATAGACGTTACGACCTTCACGACGATGCTTAACCAGACGTAGATTTCGTAGCAGACGTAACTGGTGGGATACAGCAGATTCACTCATTTTAACTACTGCGGCTAAATCACAAACGCAAAGTTCAGCTTTGACTAACGCAGAGAGAAGTTTAAGCCGATGAGGGTCTGCCATTGCACCGAAAAACTGCGCCATTTGTTGTGCTTTTTCCGTTGTAACGATTTCAGATTGTACTTGACGCACTTGTTCTAGATGAACTAGGGAAGAATCACAAGTTAGTGCATCACCTTCTGAATAAACTGTTTTTTTTGATTTGTCAACTTTGTTCATTGTTTATACTTTAAACCCTATCAGTTTAGTTGCTTAGACAATACTGGGTTAATAAAGTTTTGAGTTTACTTCTTTGATAATGATACTCATTTTAAGCTTGAATGTCTATTCAGATGAACGACTATATCATTAAAAAACTAAAAAACTGTTGCCTTATTTGTATCACTTAAGTTTTCTATTTTTGCCCCAATTGAAACCTAAATTATTCGTTTGTCGGGCGGGGGTGCTAATCAAAAAAACCACATTTATCCCTCTACAAACCCCCACCTCTCCGCACTCACTCCCCACCCCACCCACCCCCAGAATTGTTGTTGTTATTAGAAGAAAAGAAAGGTTGGCTAAGGGGTGTTTTTTGTGTTAATTAGTTGAGTGTTTGGGGTTAGGTTTGTTGTTGTTATTTTTATTATTTAATTGGTAATTTTTATTTGTTTAATTTAGGTTTTTGATTAAATTT
>NC_019766.1 GCF_000317575.1 Stanieria cyanosphaera PCC 7437
TCTTCTCATGTTCTATCAAGAATCTCAAGATTATATTTACACTTCAAAACAAAAACAAGTAAACGGTCAAAATCTTTATTTTCCTGTAGAAATAGACACCGAATACACGCATTTAGCCAATATATTTAACACAGAACCAAAAATATGCACTAATATCACGGTTCAGTGTAAAGCTATTGGAAATAACGATAGTAAGATATACTCATTTAGCGATATCCGCACAAAATCGCGCCATAAACCGTTTCAATATGATTTTGTGGTATGGGACTACTTAAATGACTTAGGACACCAAATACAGCAATTAAACTATCAATCTGTGAATGTACCAGGAGAAATACCTTGGTTACAAGTTGACTGCTATTCGTTTTTTGCGGTTGCAGAATATCCTAGAGTATTTATGAACCAGTATCGACAAGACTTTAAAAAGATATTATTAGAAACAACAAGTAATAATGGTATTGAACAAGGTAGAAGATTAAGAACTTTTCATCGTGAGAAAAATAGGTATTTAAATTGGATAGAAACACCTTGGTTAATACTATTAGATAATTATATTTATCGTGTTAGATTGAGTATTTATGATACTAGTGCAGTACATGGTAATACATCTTATAAAAACTTCTGTACTAATAGCGGTTTAAAACTTGATTTTAAAGATAACTTTACTAGTGAAGAAAAAAGTAGAATGTTGGATATGTATGACCAACGACCAGAAGATTTTGATAATTATGCACTAGGTGATTTATATAATCATAATGCTTTATTAGGGAATGTTGAAAATTTTAAATTAATCTATCAATCACTAGGATTAGAAAATTATTACACAATACCTAAACTTACTATTGGAGCAACAGTATCTAGAATAATTGAATCAGCAATTAATAAACAATTTAATGCACCACCAGAAACTAGAGATTTTATTAATAAATATTGTAAATATGGCAGTGCAGATTACTTAAAAAGATTAGGTACTACTGGTGCTATAAATGCAAAAGTAGATGGTGGAAGATGTCGTAACAATAGACCATTAGACACTTTTCTAGAAACAGTTATTTGTAACCCAGATATAGCTGGATGTTATGGTAATGGTCTAAGAATTCAAACATATCCTTTAGGTGTACCATCACTGTTAGATTATCCTAGAAATAGTACTACTAATAAGTATTTAACTCTCAGACAATTTTTAAAGAAATATAATAAAGAATTTGTACCTGGATTATGGCAAGCAAGAATCAGTTTAAAAGACGATTATTATCTGAAATATCAACAAGATTATTTTATATCTTGGATACCACCAAAGGATATTAGAACGCTACCAACAGATACAGAAATTAGTTACACAGATCAATGGTGGGAAATTGATGATATTGGGACAACAAAAATATTCAAAAATGATATTCAAAATGCGCTATTAAATCATGACGGTTTACAGTGGATTGAACACATAGCATCAACACCACAACGCAAAGAGTTACTAGATAATTTGATAGTAATAACAGCTATGTGGTACTCCGCTAATGACCAAGTAAATAGTATTGAAGAATTGGTCAATGAGCATACCAATCATAAAGGTAAAAATACTACAGAAATAAAAAGACTAAAAGGTAAACAGCGAAAAATATCTATTCATGAAGAATGTCATAAATGGTATGGAATAAATCTAGGAAAATTAGTTGTAGATAAGCTTTTATTAGAACGTCAAAAACATCCTAAGAAAACACCATTTAATGAGTTATATAAACTTTGTGTTAATACTATTTATGGTGATATGGTATCGCCATTTTTTAGAGTTGGTAATGTCGTAGTAGGTAATAACATTACTGCTAGAGCAAGAGCTTATGCTTGGTACATGGAAAAAGGTTTTAACAGTAATCAAACTATTACTGATGGTGGTACTTTTGATATGAATGCTGTTACTTATTCCAGAAATAACCGACAATTAAATGGTACTAAATCAGTACATTTATATTTAAAAGAAAATGGTGATGATTATTATTTCAAACCTTTAAATACAAAAGTAACTTTAGATAAATTCGGCAAAGAGATCATAAAATATTTTGTAAAAAACGAATATATTAATCTTCAATTTAACGATAGAACAGAAACTAAATTAAACTATAAAGAAGCTATTGATTTATACAACATAGCTTGTCACGAGCATTTACAGTCGTTATTTAATAGCATTGATGTTTTACACCAAAAAACTATTGATTTATATGGTAAAGAGCATATAGGACAATACAAAATAGAAATTAAAGACTTCTCAAGTAAAGGTTGTTTTCACGGTTCAGCAAATTATCGATTATATTTTAACGGTAATGAAGATGTTAAAATGAGAAGCTATTCTAAAGGTGCTAAAGATATAGTTGTATTTGATGGTAATGAGTTGGTTTATGAACAACAATTAGAAATTGTTAAAGAGTTTCTTTGTTCTTTAGAAAACTCTCAAAAAGTACAACGTAGTAAAGTATTTATTAATCAGAAAATTTTAAAAGTTGGTGATTATCGTAAAAACAGATCATATTGGGAAAATACAGAAGTAATACCAGGATATACTATTTATCATTCAAGATTATTAAGAGAGTTTTCATTATCACAATTCACTTTTAATACTTATCAACAATATTTATCTTGGAAACGCGAATACGACTTTTTATTACGTCATTACACACAATCTTATGAAATGTTTTATTTAGATAATGATGGTGATTTAAACTATCAACAAATGATAGAAGATATTGAAGAATCAATTAGAAAGGGTGATAAAAAATATACTGTAAATCGACAATTGAAAAATAGAAATACTCACAGACTTTATCAGACACATAAACAGCAAGATGCACTGTTAGCCAGCAAAGAAGCAATTGATAATTTGTACAAGCGTAGAAACGATAATTGAGATGAGACAATAATCTAACGAGGGCTTTTGACACTCCCCTGCCTAAAGGCGAGGGGATTCTTGGTTCAACGAGTCTCCGTTAGACATCAGGATTTCTCCAAATGCCCAAGAGGGAGTCTCTCCCCAAGCGTATGTTCCTGCGTGTCCCGCAGTACGCAATCCTAATTGCAAAATATTGAGGCTAGCGTTTAAGTCCCTATCAGCCTCAAATCCACAATGAGGACATTTATGTGTCCTAGTTGATAGAGACTTCTTAACCTTCTCGCCACAGTTTGAGCAGTTTTGGCTAGTGTTATAAGGAGGTACTGCTACAGTTACCTTTCCATATTTCCAGCCGAAATACTCTAACCAGCTACGGAAAGCTGACCAGCTAGCATCGTTAATACTCTTGGATAGTTTAGACTTCACCATGTTCTTAACCTTTAAGTCTTCATAGGCTACCAAATCGTTAGATTGGATTACGCGCAATGCCTCTCGCTGGACAAAGCCTTTACGTTGCCTACTTACTCTTAAATGTTTCCGAGCATATCTATTTCTAGCCTTGAGATAATTGTTAGATTGTTTCTGACCCTTACAAAACTTCTTAGACTTCTTACGATTAGCTCTGTTTAATTGCTTCTCTGCTTTACGATAATACTGAGGAACAGGTACAGTATTACCCTTAGAATCGGCATAGAAATACTTTAAACCAACATCAATGCCTATACAGTCTTGAGTAGGTTCTAGTTGTTTTACATATTCTCTAACATCAATGTTGATGGCAAATTGAGCATAACAACCATCAGCCCGACGAACAATCTTAACTCGTTTTATTTGGTCGATTGGGTAGAAGTTCAAATCCCAACCACCTTTTAAAGTTAAAGTTCCTATTCCGTTCTTATCAGTGAAGGTTATCTTCTTTCTGTTATCTGACAGTTTCCAACCTGATTGTTTATACTCAACAGAACGGACATTCTTTTTAAACTTGGGATAACCTTTTTTACCTTTAACTTTCTTCTTGCAGTTGTCGTAGAATTTAGCAATGCTAGACCAAGCTCTCTCTCCTGCCTGTTGACAAGCTGAAGAGTTGAGGGCTTCTACATACTTAAACTCTTTTCTAAGTTCAGTAGTGTATCTGTAGATATCTTTCTTGCCGATACCTTTAGAATCCATCCATAAACGAACACATTTGTTTCTAACAAACTGAACAGTGCGTATAGCCTCATCTATTGCCAGAAACTGCTGTTTATTACCTTTAAGTTTGAACTCTAAAGTTATCATTTTACGCTCTCGACCTCTGCATAAAATTAGTATAACATATATGAATAAAAAGTCGCTCTGAAGGGCGAGGCTTTAAACCCAAAATTCTTGGTAACGTAGCCTAAGCGTGTACAGAAACCGTCAACATGATTTTGGTAACATTAATCGAGTTGGCGGTTTTTAACAATAACTTGATTTATGTAACAGGTTTCAAGTAAACTTGATTTATGTAACAAAAATCATCTTGATTATTGTTACAAGAAAATCAAGATAATAGGTGGTAATGATGAATCATACTAACTGGGGTGGCAAGAGGGCTAATTCGGGCAGGAAAGCAAAGCTTTTTAATAATCAGTGCAATCGTACTAAAGTATCAAGAATTAGTCTTTGGGATTTAGGACATATTGAATCTGGAGCTTATGACCGTGTTCTTGAAATTTTGAAAACATACCGTGAAGAAATGGTAGAAAAGAACGCTTCAAGAACATCACCACGTTGGCTCAAAATGTGGGCATTAATGGACGAAATCGAAGAAGTATTGGGATGCGACTATCTCTCATGGTCAAGACCTGAAGATTGACCAAATTAACAAGGCAAAAAGGATGACTTTTTCCACCAGGATTAAACCAATATTACAAAAGCAAAAAATTGGGGTGTAAAAAGTCGCGGTTAAGTTGGGGTTGATGACGCATTACTATCCCCTTATAATATCGCCCTTTGCGTCATGTTCTCAATAAGAATCCTATTAAATGGACTTTTTCTCAATACTGATTAAAGACAAACTTTGATTGTTTAAAAAATCAACGCGAGTTTGTCTTTAATTGTTTTTTTAATCAACACCAAAAAAACGACAAACTACATTCATAATACTTTCAGGTAAAAAGCCAAAATTTTAGATTGATATTTGAAGCTGCACAATCTAAATCGTGTTATTGTGAACCCTTGAAATTAAATGCGCTCCAATGCAGTATTACCAGTACTTGCATTAGAGCGACTTTATGACTGAAACGCCCGAAAAACGTTTAAGAAGTCGTTTTTATGATATCTCATCTATCTCAGCTATCCAAGTTAACAAACTTAAATTTCTACAAAACAAGATATAAACCTTGGAAAATCTACGTTTCAAGAATCCAAGGTTTAAAGAACTATTGGCTACTGCGAGTTAAAAAATCCTTATTTATAGCAAAAAATTTAAATATTAAAAATTTAAAGTCATTATTCAACACTTCTTACCATTTTAACCAACAAAAATTCAATTGTCGTTATTTAACGAGCTATTTCAGCAATTTAAAACACAAAACAATAGTTGTTAGTACATTTAAACGCTTCACGCTCAGTTTAAATAGTACAAATCAACTAACAATTAATTTAGACACTAGCTAAGTATTAAAAATCATTAATAACGTGAATACCTGAACAACCATTCAGGTTTTTGTATCGAATTTTCAAGCTTGGAAATTAAACACTTATTGATAAAAAATAATACTTATTGACAATTTGACCGTCTTAGTTCCGAGAACAGATCGCCCAGTTAAAAATCCAAATTTTTCATGTTTAGTCCAACCGACAACATATAGTTGTTTTAACTCTAACAACCTATTTACAAGGGTTACAGCGTTTCACGACAACGCATGACTGAAAATCAATAAATCAACCAATTAGTTATTGAAATTTAATGTCAATTAACTACTGTAATCAATTTACACTATTCAGAATCGCTTGAAACCTTACCCACCAATAAAAACAGCCAGTTGCAGGTACGAAAATAACCATGCAGACTGGCAACAAACAAAAATCTAAGTAAA
>NC_020052.1 GCF_000317575.1 Stanieria cyanosphaera PCC 7437
ATAGGTGTCTTGTGTGGGTGTATAGGTGTCTTGTGTGGGTGTATAGATGTCTTGTGTGGGTGTATAGGTGTCTTGTGTGGGTGTACAGGTGTCTTGTGTGGGTGTATAGGTGTCTTGCGTGGGTGTATAGGTGTCTTGTGTGGGTGTATAGGTGTCTTGTGTGGGTGTATAGGTGTCTTGTAAAAGTTATTTTCCAAAAAAAATTTTTTTTCATAAATGTTGATTTTTTAGACAATCAACAAGAGTTATATATAGTGTCAAGTGTTTGTTGTAGAAATATTTTTAGGTTTAATATTTGGTGTTATTATTAACAGCGCGCCTCCGAAACAGCGCATTGTAAATTGCTAGTAAGTACCTTTTATTTTTGATAATTTCTAACAGTAATTATCTAATTTTATCTAGTTTTATATATTAGTTAAAAGCTTACAAGATTGGATATTGTTGGTAGAAGTTTGTCAATGGTTGAGGATTATTACTTAATATGCGATCGCATTTCATCTCGATTGAGAATAGCGATCTCGATCTCGATGCAGTATCTCACCAGCGCAACAATTTGGGGGTTTTTAGCAGTCTTAATAGGTTTTTAGGTATCAAACCTTATTCGAGACAAAATGATTGGCTTGGTGTCCAGATCGGGGGGGGTTTTCACAACCGCTTTAATCAGTTTGACAGATAAGTCCATAACCCCCCCTAAATACAGCATTTTCTGTCAAACAAAACTTAACAACTACAAAAATCAATTTGAGGTGACAGAAAAATCAAAAATCGTATTTTTCGTTGTAGCGTGTCTAAACTCAATCCTTGTATAAGGTTGAGGTGACAGATTTTTTTTTTGTAACAAGCTTTGTACATACCTTAAACCCTATCTATACGGTTGTTCTCAATAAGAAAAAGTATGCAGGGTTACAAACATACTAAACAAAGGTCTAACCTATACATATCAACACTTTTGCTTATTGACATATTGATAATAATCTATGATAAATTAAAAATAAATATGTAATATTCAATGATTTATACTACAAAAAAATCGACACCTATTTTGGTATCAATCTAATACATTTTTATATTTTCTTAAGAAAATCTTGACGTTTTTTTGTATTATAATGTATTATATAAATATCGCTTCAAAACTTTAATTAAATATGTACGCTACACAATCTTTTCTAACTGTTTCAGCAATTGCTGTTGTTTTTTACTATTCTCTGTTTATACTTGTCAAATTCAGCATCTTTATTAACGCAATCATTACAAAATCATGTAAAGCTATAAAACTTAAAAAAGTTAATGACTTTGCAAAATTTTTAGCTGGTGCAAATTATAATCGCTTATATAAAAAAGCTAAAGAACAAAAATTAGTAACTAAAAAAATACGTAAAGACCAATTATGTTTTATTCTTGCACAAAATATTTTATATGGTAGAGAACTATTCACTTAATATAAATAGTTCTCTAAAATTACTAAGCTATAAGTAGTAGAATTTATTTTTTACTATTAAGTATTCTATGAAATTCTTCATAACTTATAGTTTCAGCAATATTATGGTTTTTCCAGTTAACCTCTATTAAGAAATCAATGATATGACGATAGTTATTTTCAAAGCTATCTATATTGTCTTCGTCAAATGTTAATGCTTTTTGCAAAACTGTAAAATAATCGTGGATTTTAAGGCAATTATCTATAAGCTTTTCACTATGAGATGATTTGTTAACTTTTTCAGATACTAAGTCTGTATTAACCTTTGTAGAGGTTTGAGAGAACTTATCTGATACTCTACAAATCTTGCTCAAGATATTTTGTATCATGTTCATAGATTATATTTTCATAGCGATCGCACTAATGCTACTTAATGCGATCGCGTAATTATTTACTGATTTTCTAGAATTCGATCTATTTTGTTTTCAATAGTTGTAAGCTTTCTTAGAACTGTAGGTCTATCTTCATCTAAAGAACTAACTAGATTAGCTAGTCCTCGCTGTATTTGAGTTACTTGGCGTTGAGTTTCTTCTAAAAATCTAATTCTTTCCTCGTGTTCTAATCTATCAGTAACTCTTTGTTCAATCATGGCTTGAATTGCCCGAGAGTTCGATTCTACTACTAGTCTTAATTCCTCATCAGTCATTACTTACTCCTTATTAGTATCAACTTTAAATTTAATATATCATTTAAACGCTATCGTTACGCTATCATTGATAATGGTAGCGTTAAACCCTCTATATGATTGTGTATAGATGTTTAACACTGACTTATATATGAATGATACAGAGATGAAAAAAAGGATGTCTTTGTATTTGACACCATCCCTAAAAAAACAACTAGAACAACTTGCAAAAGTCAATAATCGCACTATGAGCAATATGGTTGAAGTTTTGATAATTGAAGCTATAGAAAAAGCTAAAACTAATAATCAAATATGACTAATACAGAATTTCTAAGAACCGCAGTTGAAATATCAAAAATTTTAGGTGTTAGCGATCGCACTATTAGCTATTGGGCTACAAATGAGGTTATAGACAAACCTGGAAAAGCTCAATACTGTTTAGTTTCTAGTTTTAACTACTATTACAATTCGTTGTTAGAACAGATTAGTAGTCTCGATGAAAAAATAGAGATTGCCAACAACAAATCAAGTAGTAAATCGTTACAACTAGAAAATATGAAACAATCAATCAAGGTAATTACTGCCAACGCAAAAATTAGAGAACACGAGCTAAAAATACTTGAGGATAGTCTAGTTAATGCCAAGGATGCCGATCGCGTATTCGCGCAAGCTCGTGAAAGTTTTCGTGAAATGTGCTTGAACATGGTTGAAGATATTTCTAAAGATATTGCCAAAATGAACGATCCTAATGAAATACAAGCTCATCTAGAAATTTCTATTAGAAAATTATTGTCTGAATTTTCAGTGACTTGTTAACCTTTTTAACTCTTATATATGTATAAGTATTTCATATATCGTTAAATATTTACTATAGTAATATTAATATAAAACATTTATAAAATACTTGTACAGTGATAAAGATAATGTTAGTATATAAGAGTAAGTAAAAAGGAGTTAACCAATGAGTAAGAAAATAAAACTAGGTAGTTTAATTAATGAAGACGAAAAAGCAATATTAGACCAATTAACCAAAGACCTAAATATGAGCCAGGGTGAGGTTATTGGTTATTTACTAAAAAACTATAGTCAATTAGAAACTAATAAATCTAGCTTATCGCTTGAAAGTTTTAGCTTATCTAACCTAGAAGAAACTGAAGTAAAAAAAGCTCTAACTAATAGTGAGATGCAGTTAGATGAAGTAGCAAAAGATGGTTTATTGCAGCGTTCGAGATATCTTAACAGCATTGCTGATAAACAAGCTCAACTAGAGTCAATGACTGAAGAGCAAATGCAAAAAGCTACTTTTAAAGGTGCTGCAAACTTTAAAATTGAGCAAGCTATTAATACCATCATCGAACATAACAACGCTCAATCAGAAAAATCTGATAAGGTTTGCATTACCAAAGGTATCATATTCAAATTAACTGGTAGCAACAGACAATCTATTAACAAATGGTTTGCTGAACATGAATTAATGATTAGCGACCATAACTTTAAGCATAATCTTACAGATATTGATAATAGAAAAGGTAAAGGTTTTTCGTTTGAAGAATTGTTAGGAGTATAAAAATGGCTATTGCTAGAATAGATGAATTTTTAGAAAAATTAGAACCTTTAACAAGTGCTATTGAGATTAAAGTTATCTGTAATCAAGAATTAGACTATTTAAGAAATGAGTTATCAATTGAAACTGTTTATAGTGTAAAAGGTTATCCTAATGGTGTTAAAGGTGATGCTCGTAGACTTAAAACCCAAATTTCAGCATACAGAAATGCTATAAAAACATTAGAAACTAATTATAAAAATAGTATTAGAAAAATAGTTAATGGTGATAAAGTTCTAGAACATAAAGCGTTGAAATATTTCAATCTTGCCAAGCATGAAAAAAATGATGTCAACCAACGCGATCGCCAAAGAGTTAGACAAGATAAAACCAATCGACCTAGTTTTAAGGCTGTTGATGCTATCGAATGTGCTAAGTCACTACTACACAGCGATAGCTACATTTCAAAAGTTGCAGGTTTATATCTACTTACTGGTCGTAGACATGAAGAACTATTAATAACTGGTAAGTTTGATAACCCTTTTTTTGATATAGAGAATGAGTCTTTAATTTCAGATTGGTTAGAGTTTGATATCGAATCATCGTTATTTTCAGGACAAGTTAAACGCAAAAATAATGATGATATTCCTTACAATATACCTTTATTAGCACCATTAGAAACAATTCAAGATGCTATTAATTGGTTGAGAATCAATACCCCTCATCAACCTGGACAAAGACCAAAAGGTAGTAAGGAATTGGGATTAAAAGTTAGAAAAGAGTTTCAGGATAACAAGCTTTTACCTATACCATCAGGAAAAGATACTTATCTCAATCCCCACAATCTCAGATCGGCTTATGCAGCTATCTGTTGGCAACTGTACCGTAACTCTGAAGCTATTTATAACTGTACTGAGGATATTTTTGTCAAAGCAATCATGGGACATACTGAAGAAACAACTCAATCGGCTCAAAGCTATTTAGATTACGAGTTAAACAATACTGAAATTGAAAAATTGATTGCTTACTATGGGTAAATGTCCTATTTGTATCTCTAATTTAAAATCAGATATTGAGACAATGATAAAGTCTGGTGCTAATAATCAGTACATTAGAAATTGGGCTAAAGAACGCGATTTAAAACTTACTTTAAAAGATATTATTACTCATAAAGTCAACCATAGTAAGCTGTTTGAGGTAAGTTCTTTAAGTGTTGTACGTCAAAAACCTGTACTTTTAAAATTAAATCAGATTGAAGAATTATTAGACGTAAGCTATGAAGAGATACTAAATTATCTTGCAGTAAATAATCTAAAACCAAATTTTGATGAAAAATACGATCTCATTGAAATGATAAGATTTTTCGTTACTGAATTAACTTTTGAAGTAAAAAAATTACAAGAACAGCTAAATTTTTTAGACCCATATAATCTGAAGTTAGCTATATCAAAACAAAAACAGGAAAAAATAGCAGTACGTACTAGATTATTAACAGCTATTGCTCAAATTCAAGAAATTAAGCTTTCAATGGCAACAGGTGAATTAATTTGCGATCGCGAACTCGAACAGCATTGGAGTTACTCAATAGTAAAATTCAAAGCCAAGTTAGAATCAATTCCTAATAAGGTCGCTCTAGAACTGTCTACAGTTGATACTGTTAAAGATGTTAACGATGTGCTTTGTAAGTTAGTCGATGAATCTTTAGAAGAATTAGACGATGGATGCTGATACCTTACTCAAGCAAGTTAAAAGTAAATTTCTCAAACCTGTAGCCAAAATTCTGGTAAGTGATTGGTGTGAGAAACATTTACAATTACCTCAAACATCGGCTGAACCTGGATTATGGAGACGCGATCGCGCACCTTATCAATCAGGATTGATGGATGCTGTTTGTGAGTCTCATGTTAGAAAAGTAACGATCATGACTAGCGCACAAACGGGTAAATCAACCATTTGTAACGCCATTATCGCTAGATATATAGACATCGATCCGTGTCCGATCATGTTTACTCAACCTACTATTCAGCTTGCTCAACGCTACAGTAAGGAAAAATTATCTCCTATGATTTCAGACATTAAAGTATTGTCTGACAAAATCATTCAAGCTGAAAGAAACGCAGCATCAACAATTTTAATGAAACTGTTTAAAGGTGGATTGCTATGTCTATCAGGTGCTAATTCTCCTGCATCACTAGCATCTATGTCGATTAGGCTGTTATTGTGCGACGAAATTGACAAATACCCTGCTAATTGTAACCACGAGGGCGATCCCGTCGATCTGGCAATTCAAAGAACTACAACTTATTGGAATTACAAAGTTATTCTGGTGTCAACACCTAGTATCAAAGGTGCTAGCAGAATTGAAGATAGTTACGAAAAATCTGATAAAAGATTATTTTTTGTACCATGTCCTCATTGTGGTTATAAGCAACATCTTGTTTGGGAACGCATTCAATATTCAGGTAAAGGTAGTAATGATTTTAATCCCGATCTTGGTGTTTACTATATTTGTGAATCTTGTGAGACACCAATAGCTGAAAGTTATAAATCTAGTATGGTGCGTTCTGGTGAATGGATTGCCACCGCTAAACCTGAAAATGCTAATCATGTAGGTTTTCATTGCAACAGATTGATTAGCCCTTGGGTTAATTGGATTGATATGGCTTATGACTATGAGACATCAAAGCACGATCCTTTACAGTTACAAGTGTTTGTCAATTCAAGTCTAGGATTACCTTTTGAGCATAACCTTGGTGATAGTCTTGATTGGGAAAAATTACACCAACGCTCTGAGGCTAGCACCTACCAACGAGGTCAAATTCCTGATGGTGTTTTAATGCTTACAGCAGGTGTTGATGTTCAAGGCGATCGCTTAGAAGTTTCAATTTGGGGTTATGGTCGTGGCGAGCAATCATGGTTGATCGACCATCATCAAATCTTGGGTAATCCTTTAGAAAATGAAGTTTGGCAACAACTTGTCAATGTTATTACTAAACCTTATTTACTTCCTAATGATTGCCAAATAAAAACGATTGCTACTTGTGTAGACTCAGGTTATCTAACTCAAGATGTTTACAACCAAGTACGTAAACTCAAACATCTTCATGTCTTTGCTATTAAAGGTCAAGCTGGTTCTGGTAAGTTATTTGTCAACCGACCACGACACATGGATATTACTCATAAAGGTAGGGTTATTCATAAAGGCATTCAGCTTTATGTTTTAGGTGTCGATAGTGGTAAAGAAGTTCTTTACTATCGAAGCAAAATTGAAACACCTGGAAGTAAATATATTAACTTTCCAAAAGGTTTAGATACTAATTACTTTCAAGGGTTTTGTAGTGAAGTACAAGTTAAAAAACATCGTGCAGGACAAAATTATTTTGTTTGGGAAAAACTAGCAGGTATACACAATAACGAGCCTCTAGATTGCGCTTTATATAGTTTAGCAGCAGCACATTTAGTAGGAATAACTAGAATGAATTGGTCACAATTAGAAGCTAGCTTTATTCCACCTATAAAACCTGAAAATGATAATGTTGATAATAAAAAAACAACTACTTTTAATAAGTCTATATCTTTAAAAAAACGTAATTGGAGTACTGATTTTTGATGATTGAACCTGTTACAGAACTTGAAATTGAATTTATAAAAACTATTTACAAATTACCACCTGTAAAAATTACTTTTTTCTTTGAAGCTAGTAAAGATCAAGTAGATCATTATAAATTAGAAAGTGCTTATTGGAAATGTATAGCGTTAGGATTACAAGCTTATTTTTCAGGTTTATCTATTGAAAGTTTTATTGAATCTCAGATTAGATTTAGACCTAATGATTTGATGATGCTTAATATTTACAAATGGATTAATTTATATAGCTTATTAAATTTTGGATGGTCTTATATCGAATCTTTTTATATAAAAACACCTTATATTTTACTTTCTACATACGATTGTCCTAAAAATAAATCAAAACCTGGTAATCCTGGTGATTCATTAAAATTTATATTAGAACAGTTATCTTATTATAGTTTTTCAAAATGTTTGCTACCTTACTATGTTTTTTCACCACAAGCTTTTAGAAAAGAATATTATATTTGGAAAAAGATATGTGCAAAAGTAGCAACTAATAAACCTTTAACAATATTAGAAAAAAACACTTTTAAAACTATTGGAAGTCATTATGACAATAGTTTGAGAGAACCATATATGGAAGGATTTTTTTTTCTTGAACATTTATTAGAAATATTGTCTAAATCTAAAAATAAACAGATAAAAAAATTACGTAAAGATTATTTAATATCAGTTTCAGAATGTCATGCTGAAATAATTAAGCTTAATCATTCTAGAAATAAACCTTCAGGTGAGTGTTGGGCTAACGGTAAGTATTTGGTAGGGAAAAAAGGTGGATATGCTTAACATTTCTTAAAAAGAAAAACCCACTTTTAGCAAAAACAGTCTCAAAGCCTTATATATGTACTATTTTGGATAGTGACATTCAATTTAAGATATTTATGTACTATATGCCTTGTTGGAGATGGGAATTACTTCCTGAAAAAATTGCGCTGGAATACATGAGTCTACACAAACGACTAATGGTATCTGAAGAATCTTCTAACCAATTGAAAATATCTGATTTTGATCGAACCTTACGAAGTGCGATCACGCAGTGCCAGCTTTGCTGATCGCTTAATCACTCAAAAAGTTAATAACCTTTTCACCAAAATTAAAAATCATGGGATTACAAGTCAAAACCGCCAATCAAGTTAAAGTTAACAACGATTACGCTATTGGAATTATTGCCAACATCAGTTTTATAGATGCTGAGGATAACGAATTTGAACAAGAACAATTTCAGTTCGATTTTTTAGTAGAAGGTACTGTAAAACCAGTCAATATCAAATTATGGACTGGTACTAAAATTAGCGGTCAAAAGTATAGTAATAATTCAGGTTGTGAATACTGCAAACTTACAGTTTTGTGTCTTCAGTTAGGTTTATGTACAGAAGCTGAAGTGATTGAAGCTTATGAACAAGGTAAAAACTTAAATATCGATCTTGATGTACTTAAAAATAAAACTGTCAAATTTAAGCTTCTCAAATCTGCCAAAAAGCGTAACCTTTCTCAGATTGACATTAAATCTCTTGAGCTAATCAAAACCATCAAGTAAAAAAAACAACGGGTACAACGCCAATTGTTACCCGTCAAAAACATAAAACTCTATTCCAAAATCTAATGCCTTATGCCGTTGATTTCAAGACTCTAAAAGCAGACATTTTAGAAAAACCTCTAAAATCATCTCTAGATATAACTTTTATAAATGAACTAAAAATTGTTTATGATACAGAATTTACTAATAGCGATCGCTTAAAAGTTGATTCAGTACAATTGTACTTACCTCAAATAAATTATCAAGTAGGATTATCATATCAACTTGAAGAGTTAAATGATAATTTTAATCCTATTAGCTATCCTTTAAAAGATTTAGGTATAGATGCTAAATTTATTGATGATGAGTCATTAAGAGTATTATTAGCTGAAATATATAATATTTATGAAAATAGCATAGATGGTTTAACTTCTACTCATGATATAAAAATAACCTTTCAAGAATCGTTAGATAGTGGTTTATACGATGAAATCTTAAGTTTGTACAACCTCAATCGTGAACAGCTTATATGTAAAAGACAAAAAGATAAAACTTACCATCTTGAAGTTGAATTACCTAAATTAACCATTGAGTTATTGGCTTTTTTTGCTGATGTCGATCTATTTAAAATTATTGGTAAAAACTGGCAACCTGTTTTTTTAGAAGCTTCTTTAGAGTCTCGTAGAGTTATCAAAACTAGTCGAGGTTTAATAGCTATAAATCCCCTATGGATTGATGGAAAACTCTATGAAATAGGCATTAGACTTCGTGATGCTATGAATCGATTTCCTGTTTTATCAGGTAGAGGTCTTGACAACCAGTGCAAAGTTTACCAAGCTGAAACGACTAAAATTAATATTGAGACTGAGGAATTAGCTACCAAACTAGGTCTAAAATCTACCTCGGATATCAAAGCTAATATGAGTTTGCTACGAAAATTCGATCCTGTTTTATTTGCTCTTTATGGATGTACAGATGTTTTAGCTACTGACAAACTATCTGAAAAGCATCAAGAGTTATTAGACAATATTCGTGGCAATTTTGGACTAGATACAGTTGAGGTTAAAGATACCACTGGCTCTAATGTTGCTAAGTTTATCAATGACCTTTACCACAAGCATTTTAACCCTGACAACGATAAAGATAGAACTAAAACCATTCAAAAGTATAAAGCGTTAGGTCAAGCTAAAAGTATTCAAAATGCTGAACTGAATGATTTTGGTATTCAACCCTTAAGAACTGTAGGAGGGTTGCTATATACAAGATGTCAACGTTATCCCTACATAAAAGGTTTGCTTGGTGATTTAGACATGAGTAGCTGTTATGCTACCCGTCTTTGCTCGTTGACTATATTCCTAGGTCAACCTGTAATCACTACCTATAAAGAGAAAAAATACAAACCTACTCTTAGAGAATGGCTTAAATTTATTAAAAAAAATAGCCCTAGAGATGGTTGGATTGTTAGGGTGTCTGGCAAGTTAACCGAAGCTATCAATACTATTATTCTTAGCGATCTAGACTTTAAACCAAAGCAAGTTAAATTTAAAACTGTCTTTGATATCGATCCTGGTAGAAAGTCAATCAACCTGTTTAATGCTTTCAAAGTTAGCAACAAAGAAGCTGAGTCAACCTTGCTGACCAAAGAAATTAAATTTGGTTTAATCAATGCCGATCTATGGGATTGCATCAAACTATTACCAAAAATTTGGATTGATGAGTATTTAGATTTATTAGTAGATTGTGCGGTCTTTGTTCCCAACGAAATGATTTGTCAATCTGTTGATGAACTTGAAGCTAGAAAACCTTTTTATCCTCAAGAACCTATTTACGAGTCAACTAATGATAAGGGTTGCAAAATCAATATTAAACATTATTGTCAGGATAATCTTTGTTTAGCTTTTCCAATTGGTGATTACTATCAAAAACTTAAGAGCGAACGCAGTGCTTATAAGAAACAAGGTAATCCTATACAGGAAGTCTATAAACTATTTCTGAATAGTGGTTATGGTGCGTTGGCTTGTGAAAATTTACCAGTCAACAACTTACTTGCAGCTAACCAAATTACAGCATCTCCGAGAGCTACAGCTTGGTTGATGATTAATGCTCTCAACGGTTTTCAGGTTATTACTGATGGTTGTACTTTCAACTGGAAATCAGTACCAGTAGGTCTTAAGTTTAAGGATATTATTGAGAATAATCCTGACTACTTGTTAGATTATCAACCTGCGATCGAGTCTAGATTGGCAAAAACTGAAATAAATCAAGATTGGGTTGAAGCTAATTTTATTCAACATTTACACGATTTCTATGATGTAGGTAAAAGTCACGTACCAAGCAATCGTTACGGTTACGAGTTAAAAGATGAACTATTCAAAGATAATCTTGGCAATGATGTAAAAACTACCCTATTTACTGAGTTTTACAATACTGGTTCGGGTAACTACTGTAAAGGTTTAGATGGTCAGCATATTCTGATCGATGGTACTGAGTATGACTTTTCAGAAGAGTTTAAAAAGGTCAAAGCAAGGTCATTTAAGGGTAGTGATAGTAATTTACTCAACTGGTATCTTGACTGCCTTAAAAACGGTTATAGAGAGCCTGTAATTTACTCAGAAAATCAGATTATCAAATTTGGTGAAGGCAACCGTGAGGCTATCAAATTTTTAGAGTCAGGAATTGATAGGTTAGCTCATCCTATGGGGTTCTCTCGAAAAGTTTTCAAAATTATGAAACTGATTACGCGATCGCAGTTTCTCTTTCAAAATGAAAAACAGCTACGTAACTTTGAAAGAGTCAATCAACTAGGTAAACTTGATAATTTATCTAAAAATTTTCTAACTTACAGTTTTTGGAAAAAGATTAAGTTAGAAGACTTAGAACCTTATGGTGTTACTGAATTAATATCAAGTATAAACTATTACAATTTTGCTAAAGCACATACGGTAGGTGTAGGTTTTGAATTATTAGCAGTAAATAATAGTAATAGTAAATCTCAGACTTCAATAGAATCTGTAAGAAATTTAATTACAGATAGTATTAAAAAAGGTAATGAAGAGTTTAATTCATCACTAAACTTGGATAGACATTTAGATAGTGGTAACAAATTTAAACTTCTATTTGCTGCGTTAATAGTATTAAGAGCTAATGAAGAATATCGACTTAAAACTAATTTAATAGAGTCAGCTAACGAACCTACTATAGTTGCTGTGACACCTGAAAATATTTGTCGCTTTTCTGAATTACTAAGTACTCCAGAATTTTCTTAAGAAAATATAAAAATGTATTAGATTGATACCAAAATAGGTGTCGATTTTTTTGTAGTATAAATCATTGAATACTACATATGATTTTTTAGCTTATCATAGACTTTTATCAACATGTCAATAAGCAAAAGAATTGATATGTACGGTTTATACCTTTGTTTAGTATGTTTGTAACCCTGCATACTTTTTCTTATTGAGAATGACCGTATAGATAGGGTTTAAGGTATGTACAAAGCTTGTTACAAAAAAAAAATCTGTCACCTCAACCTTATACAAGGATTGAGTTTAGACACGCTACAACGAAAAATACGATTTTTGATTTTTCTGTCACCTCAAATTGATTT